>JBDTVA010000001.1:0-32815 GCA_040007455.1 Actinomycetota bacterium
GTCTCTAGCGGACTTCGACTGGAAGGACCGCGCGCTGCGTTCCCCCGTCGCCCTCGACTTCGGCCTGGAGCTCGGCCGACTCGCCGCGCAGCGACCTCGGCCAGACGTGGGTCTTCACGAGCACTCCGTCGAAGGAGAAGAACCCGAGCGTGTCGACGAGCTGACCGTCGACGAAGATGCGCATCTTGGCGGTGCCGGTTGCGGCGCCGCCCTGGTTCGCCTTCGCGCGGACGGTGTAGCGCCACGGGCGCCCCGCGGTCGGCGTCGTGCTCTCACCGGTCAGCGTGACGGTGAACTGCGGGTCTCCTGTCGGGTCCTCCCCGGGCTTGGCGGTGTTCTCCGGCTGTGTGACCGTGAGCACGTCCGGGCTCGTCGCAGCGGTGGTTCCCGGCGGCGCGGTCTGGTCGTTGCCGCCTCCGCAGCCGGCGGCGAGTGCGAGCAGCGGCAGGAGCAGGAGCGAAGAGCGGCGCACGGCTGCATTGTGCCCACTCCGCCCGTCGATACGATCGGTACGTGCGTTTCCGCACCGTTCTCTTCGATCTGGACGGCACGCTCGTGGACTCGGGGGCGATCATCCTCGCGTCCTTTCGGCACGCCACGAGCACGGTTCTGCGGCGGGAGATCCCCGACCACGAGCTCCTGGCGGCGGTGGGCGGGCCCGGCCTGCGCGAGCAGATGGAGGCGCTCGACCCGGACCGCGCCGAGGAGCTGATCGAGGTGTACAGCGCCCACAACGCCGTGCTCCACGACGGGCTCGAGCCGTGCGTGGGCGTGCTCGAGGCGCTCGAGACACTGCATGCGGAAGGGAGGCGCCTCGGCGTCGTCACGGCCAAGCGCCGCGCGACGCTCGCGCTCGCGTTCGAGGTGCTCCCGGAGTTGCGGCACTTTTTCGAGGTCACGGTCGCGGCGGAGGACACCGAGCGCCACAAGCCGAACCCGGACCCGCTGCTGCTCGCGCTCGAACGGTTGGGTGAGGATGCTGCCGGCGCGGTCTACGTCGGCGACTCGCCGTTCGACGTGCAGGCGGCGAAGGCTGCCGGCATCGGATCGGTCGCCGTCACGTGGGGCCGTATCCATTCACGCGAGCGACTCGAGGGCGAACAGCCCGACGTCGTCGTCGAAACGGCGGAGGAGCTGCTTGCCGCCGTCTAAAAAGGATGCGAGTCGCGCAGGCGAGCTGCGCGACTTGATCGACTACCACCTGTATCGCTACCACGTCCTCGACGAGCCCGAGATCTCGGACGCGGAGTTCGACCGTCTCTTCGACGAGCTGCTCGAACTCGAGCGGGCGCACCCGGAGCTCGCGGTCGCCGACTCCCCGACGCAACGGGTCGGCGCGCCGCCCTCGGACAAGTTCGAGAAGGTCGACCACCCCTCGCCTATGGGGTCGCTCGAAAAGGTCACGAACAACGAGACGCTCGAGAAGTGGCATCAAGACGTGACGAAGCGACTCGGCACCGGCGACGTCGTGTACGTGACGGAGCCGAAGATCGACGGCCTCTCGATCAACCTCATCTACGAGGACGGGAAGCTCGTGCGCGGCGCGACGCGCGGCGATGGTCGCCGCGGCGAGAACGTGACGACGAACCTGAAGACGATCAAGGCGATCTCGACGCGCATGCAGCTGTCGAAGGGTGAAAAGCCGCTGCCGCTGCTCGAGGTGCGCGGCGAGGTGTACATGCCGCTGTCGGGCTTCGTCGAGCTGAACGAGCGGCTCGCCGCCGAGGGCAAGAAGACGACGCCGAACCCGCGCAACGCCGCGGCGGGGTCGCTCCGGCAGAAGAACTCGCAGATCACCGCGGAGCGGCCGCTGAACATCTGGGTGCACGGCCTCGGTCACCGTGGCGAGCTCCCGACCGATAGCCACTGGGACGCCTTGCAGTGGCTGCGCGAGCGGGGCTTTCGCACGAATCCGCTCGCGGAGCGCCACGAGTCGATCGATTCGGTCGAGAGCGCGGTGGCCGAGTGGGAGCAGCGGCGGATGGAGCTCGACTACGAGATCGACGGGCTCGTGATCAAGGTCGACTCGTTTGCGCAGCAGGAGCGGCTCGGCGCGTTGCACGACCGCCCGCGCTGGGCGCGCGCCTTCAAGTGGGCGCCGACCACCGCGACGACGACGCTCCACAAAATCGCGATCCGCGTCGGGCGGACGGGCGCGCTGAACCCGTGGGGCATCCTCGAGCCGGTCGAGGTCGGCGGCGTCACCATCTCGCGTGCGACGCTGCACAACGAGGAGGACATCAACCGCAAGGACATCCGAGAGGGCGACGAGGTGATCGTCCAGCGCGCGGGGGACGTGATCCCGCAGGTCGTCGGGCCGGTGCTGCCACGCAAGAAGCGGACGAAACCGTTTCGCATGCCCAAGCGGTGCCCGCTCTGCGACGCTGAGATTGTCAAGCCGGAGGGCGAGGCGATGCACCGCTGCCCGAACCGCGCTTGCCCGTCGCGAGGGCTCGAGTCGCTGATCAACTGGGTGCAAGCCGCAGCGGACATCGAGGGTGTCGGCGAGCAGTCGGTGCGCCGGCTCTGGGAGCTCGGGCTCGTGCGCTCCTTGCCCGCGCTCTACCGGCTGACGAAGGAGCAACTCACAGAGCTCGAGGGGTACGGCGAGATCTCCGCGACGAACGCGATCGAGTCGATTCAGGCTTCGAAGGCGATCCCGTTCAGCCGCGTGCTGTTCGGGCTCAACATCCCGGACGTCGGCTGGGTGACCGCGCAGAACCTCGCGCGTCATTTCGAGCACGTCGACCGGCTACTCGACGCGACGCCGGACGACATCACCGAGGTCGACGGGATCGGGCCGGACCGCGCGGAGTCGATCGCGGAGTGGTTCTCGGAAGAGCAGAACCGCGCGCTCGTCGCGGAGCTCCGCGACCTCGGGCTGCGCTTTCAGATCGGGGAGGAGGACAAGCCGAAAGAGGGGCCGCTGACGGGCAACACCTACGTCGTCACCGGTACGCTCGAGGCGTTCTCGCGCGAGCAGGCCGCCGCCGCGCTCGAGGCGCTCGGCGCGAAGGTCACGAACTCCGTCTCGAAGAAGACGACCGGGCTCGTTGTCGGCGAGGAGCCCGGCAACTCGAAGCTGACCAAGGCCCAGCGCGACGGCGTGCCGCTCCTCGACGAGACGGCGCTACTGAAGCTTTTGGAGGCCGAGCCCGGCTGAGCCGCTGTGCCGCGGGACCGCGCTGGGCGGCCCGATGCGGCGTCCTCAGTCGCGTCCGTATCTTCGGATACGAACGCTCCCTGCGTCCTTGCCTCGAACCACCCATCGCGCCCCCGCGACGAGCGCTCAGCCGGGCTCGACCTCAGGGAGCCGCTAAGACGAGCACGAAGCGGTCCTGCGCGAGCCGCGCCCACGTCGTCGACACGGGCCGTCCGTTGTGGAGGATCGCGAACGCGTAGCGCCCGGTCACGTAGCCCGCGAGCGTCGACGCGGTGTCCGTCGTCCCGGTCTTCGCCTGCACGCGGCCGCGAACGGGCGCGAGTCGGCGCTTCATCGTCCCGCTGACCCCCGCCACCGGGAGCACGCGCACGAACACGGGCCGCACCGCCGGGTCGGTCCACGCGATCTGCAGGAGCGAGACGAGCGATGTCGCCGTGAGCCGGTTCAGGAGCGAGAGTCCCGAGCCGTCGACCAGGCGCACGCCTCCGAGCGGCACGCCGAGCACCCGCAGCACGGCCGTCACGGCGGCGGCGCCGCGTGCGCTCGTGCCCGGCCCGCCGGTCTGCGCGCCGAGCTGCTTGAGGAGCATCTCCGCGGTGAAGTTGTCGCTCTCGATGCCCATGTAGCGGACGATCTCGCCGAGCGCCTCCGAGTGCACGAACGCGAGCGGGAAGTCGGCCGCGGGCGTCGTGCCGACGCGCGCGCGGGCACCGACTGCGATCCCCGCCGCGCGCAGCTCGATGCGAAAGAGCTGCGCCGCGACGAGCGCGGGGTTGAGCGCGATCCCTCGGGCGTACCGTCCGCGGTCGACGATCAGGGCCGAGAGCGGGGGTGACTCCTCGATCAGGTAGGAGGGCTTCCACCCCGAGACGACGCGGCGCGAGTCGAAGTACGACTCGTCGCCGACGATGCCGCCGGTGACGCGCCGGATCCCGAAGGCCCGCACGCCGAGAGCCAGGACGCGCAGGTCGGCACGGGAGAGCGTGGGGTCGCCGAATCCCTTCAGCACGAGCTCGCCGCGCCACGTCGTGCCTTCGAGCGCGCCGTCCCCGAGGACGTCGGTCTCGACCCTGAAGTCGGAGCCGAGGTCGTGCAGCGCCGCGAAGGCGAGGGCGAGCTTCTCGGTCGAGGCGGGCAGGAAGCCGCGCTGGGCGTTGAGTGCGAAGACCTGCCGGCCGGTGCGAAGGTCGATCGCGACGGCGCCGGTCTGGGCGCTCTGGACGTGCGGGACGGCCAGGGCCTTCGCCAGGCGGGCCTGGAGCGGAGGAGCGGCCTGGGCGGCGCCAGGGGCCAGCAGCGCCGCGGCGAGGGCGATTACCGCCCAGGGGCGTGGGCCTGCCCGGCGGCCAAGATGGGCCGCCCGGCCCATGCCCCTCGTCACGACGGAATCCATAATCGTTGGCGACCCCTCCCGGTCCCTTCCATGACGGACGTGAATCCCATCTTCGCTGAGATCGAGGCCCTGCTCGACGACATCACGCCCCGTGCGCTCGACGAGATCGAGGATACGTTGACCAGCGGTTACGCCGCAGCGCTCGCGCTCGAGGCCGAACGCTGGCGGATCGAGCGCCGCATCTCCACGCTGGCAGGCGAGCTCGGCGGGGAAGCGGACCGTGAGCAGAGCCGTGCCACCGAGATCGTGGCGCTCGCCCAGCGACTCAGCGGCGCAGACGCCGACCTCACCCGTCTGCGCGAAGTCCTTGGCTCGTTGCGCGAGCGCGCAGACGCCGCGCGCGCCGCCGCTTAGATGACGGGAGAGTCGCTGCGGCAGCGGTCGCGAATCCGCGTAAGCGGATCCGCGACTTGCGCCTCTACCAGCAATTAGACGATGGCGGACTTCGCTGCGGCAGCGGCCGCGAAGCGGCCGCCTTTAGGTGCCAAACGGTCGCGAATCCGCGTAAGCGGATCCGCGACTTGCGCCTCTGCTAGCAATTAGGTGCCAAGCGGTCGCGAATCCGCGTAAGCGGATCCGCGACTTGCGCCTCTACCAGCAACTAGACGATCCCGGACTTCACTGCGTAGACCGCCGCCTGGATGCGGTTGTCGATCTGCAGCTTCATCAGGATGTTCGAGATGTGGTTCTTGACCGTCTTCGGGCTGATGTGCAGCTCGCCGGCGATCATCGCGTTGTCCTTGCCGTTCGCGATCAGCTTCAGCACCTGGATCTCGCGGTCGGAGAGCTCGGCGCGGATCGTCTCGGCGATCGCTGAGACGCTGCTCGTCGAGCGGACGCGTTGGAGGACCTTCGAGGCGATGTTCGGCGAGATCAGCGACTCGCCGATCGAGGCTGCGCGGATCCCGGCCATCAGGTCCTGGATCGACGAGTCCTTGAGCAGGTAGCCGCAGGCTCCCGCGAGGATCGCGTCGAGGACGTCGCTGTCCTGATCGGAGATCGTGAGCACGAGCACGCGGGTCAACGGCGCGATGCCGGTGATCTGCCGTGTCGCCTCGACGCCCGTCATCCCGGGCATGTTGAGATCCATCACGACGACGTCGGGTGCGAGCTCGCGGACCGACCGAACGGCGTCGCTCCCCGCCGCAGCCTCACCGACCACCTGGATTCCCTGCTCCTCGAGCAGGTTGCGCAGGCCGGTCCGGAAGAGGTCGTGGTCGTCCACGATCACGACCCTGAGCGGGTCGTGCCGAGGCTCGGTCGACTCCAGCTGCTGCGTCATGTCCCCCCGCGTCGTGTTGAGCCGAGTCTAGCCGTGAAGGGTGATCGTCACGGTCCTGCGGCCCCAAGCCATGGCTTGCGCGATGGTGGGGAACCAGAGGTCGATCGTCGCTCCGCGCACCGCGCCGCCGGTGTCGGCGGCCACGCCTTCGCCGTAGCCCGGGATCGTCATCCGGGTGCCGAGCGGGATCACCGACGGGTCGACGGCGACGATCCCCCAGCCGGTCGGCAGGCCGCTGGCAGTCCGGCCGCGGAGCGCATAGCCGGTCGAGGAAACCGTCAACGTCTGCTCGCCCCCCGTGTACGCGGGTGCGGACGCGGGCGCCGTCGTCGCCACCGCCGCCTCCGAGGTCTCGAGCGCCTGCGTGCGCTCGCCCGCGGCGCGCGCCGTGCTGCGCACGCGCTCGAGCCGTCGCGCGTTGAAGCCACGCTGCCGGGCCAGCTGGGCGAGGTACTCGGTGCGCTCGGTGCGCGCGGCCGCGCGGGACGCGGCCGTCGACGCCGCCGCGGACTCGGCCTCGCGCAGCGCGGCGACGCGGGCCACCACGCGGGTCTTCGTGTCGGTCAGGTCGGCCCGCGCCTGCCGGACCTTGCTCAGCAGGTCGCGGTCGCCTGAAGCGATGCTGCGAAGCCCGTCGAGCCCGCCGATCGCCTCGTCGAGCGACTCGGCGCCGAGCAAGATCGCGACCGGGTCGAGCTGTCCCTGCTGATAGAGCTGGCGGATCCGCGCCCCGAGCTGCTCCTCTGCGATGTAGGCGGACTGCCAGGCGACGTCGAGCTCGATCCGCAGCCGCGTCAGGCGGGCCTCGGCGGCCTCGCGCCGGACGGTCAGCTCTGCCAGCCGGGAGCGCGCGACGGCGAGCTGCGCCTCCAGTGAGTAGAGCTCCTGCGTGGCCGACCGCTCCCTCGCGGCGAGGGAGGTGTCCCGTTGCCTGAGCTCGGCCGCGCCGCCCGAGGGCGCGGCTGCTCCGCCCGCTGAGGGGAGCGCCAGAATCGCCGTCAGACTCAGCAGAACCGCGAGTCGGCGCGCTGCGAGCATGCTCGAGCATCCGCGCACGAGGCGGCAGGCTACCAGACGATCCCTGCTTGTAACACCGGTGATTTGGCCGCTTGCAGCGTTTTTCGGCCTGATCAGGCGTTGCAGGCGTCCGTGAGGGTTGGTACCCTCCACCCCTTGTGACGGCCCCCGCCCCGTGGGTCGCGCACTCGAGGAGCTGGAGACTATTCGACTACCTCGCCGAATCCTCCCAGCGTTCTTGCTCGGTCTGATCGCGACCCTCGCGACAGCCGGCGGAGCGGCTGCGGAGCCGTCGCAAGTCGAACAGCAGCAGGCGCGCGCGCAAAGCGTGCTCACGCAGATCCAGCAGATCGACTCCGAGCTGAGCCACGCGGTCGAGGCGTACAACTTCGCCAACGTGAAGCTCGACCGGATCAAGAGCGACCTCGTCAGGAACACACGTCATCTCGGCCTCGCGAAGCAGAATCTCGGCAGCGCGGAGAAGCGCCTCGCCGACCGCGTCGTCTCGCTCTACACCTCCGATGAGGAGAACTCGACGGTCGCCGTTCTGCTGGGCGCGTCGAGCCTGGACGAGCTGCTCGACCGGATCGAGACCGCGAACCGCGTCTCCGACCAGGACGCGACGACGCTCGGGCAGGTGATCCGCTACCGCGCGCAGGTCAAGCGCGAGCGCATCCAGCTCAGGAAAGCGCGCACAGCCCAGGCCCAGATCGTGGCGACGAAGGCCTCGCAGAAGGCTTCGATCGAGCGCCAGCTCGCGCAACGTCAGTCGATGCTTGCCGGGATCCGCGGCGAGATCCGCCGGATCCAGGCGGCGGAGCGCCGGCGCTCGCTCGCGATCGCCGCGAGCCTCCGCGGCCAGACCTTCGAGAGCTCGTCGTCCGGTCTCGGCGCGGCGGGCGTCACGCCGGACGGCGCGGTCGTCGCGCCCCCATCGCGGTACGGCGGCGTGGTCGGGATCGCGATGCGTTATCTGGGCGTGCCCTACAAATGGGGCGGGGCGTCGCCGTCGACGGGCTTCGACTGCTCGGGGTTCATCATGTACGTCTACGCGCAGATCGGCGTCTCGCTTCCGCACTACACGGGCTCCCAGTACGCGATGGGCACTCCCGTTTCCCGAGACCAGCTCGCGCCCGGCGACCTTGTCTTCTTCGACGGGCTCGGTCACAACGGGATCTACATCGGGGGCAACAACTTCATCCACGCCCCGCACACGGGTGACGTCGTGAAGATCTCGAGCATGACCGGCTGGTATGCGTCGACGTACGTCGGCGCCCGCCGCCTGTAACCGTCGTCCGTTGGATGTGCGGCGGCGACTGGGGTCGCGCCGCCGCCGCACGTGAGCCGGTAGATGCGGGTCGTTGTCCGCGGTGGGTCTGATCAGTGGTGCGCTCCCTCTGCGTGCGGCTTCATGATCTCGATCTCGCGCGCTTGAGCGGCGATGATCGCGTCTGCGAGCTGACGGATCTCGTCGTGGCTAGCGCGTACCGACGCCAGCTCGGCCATCTTAATCGCCCCTTCGTGGTGGGCGATCATTATCTCGGCGAACGACATGTCGACGTCCGCGGCGGTCGAGAGATCGCCGCCGTGCGACATCATCCCGGCCTCCTCTGACGAGAGACCGAGAACTGCGAGCGCGTCCATCTCGGACTCGCGCGGTCCTGCGCCGAACCACTCCTCGCGCCACGCGAGCATCTGGTCGATCTCGTCTTGTTGCGTGGCGACGATGTCGTCGGCGATCGTGACGAGCTCCGGCTGAGAGAGCCCAGCCTGCTTGGCCTCTCGTGCCATCGCGATTGCCGATTCGTGGTGCGGCACCATCGCGTCGATGAAGGCGCGGTCGAACGGAACGGAGCTGGAGCTCGCGGACACACTCGTTCCGTCCTGAGAACTCTCGTTTCCGCCGCAGCCGGCGACCGCGAACACGACCGCCGCCGCGAGGATGGTTACGAACCTGTTCATGATCCTCCTTGGTTTCGTAGGTGAGCTGCACGTTGGCTCTCGGTCGAGCCAATGGGCGACTCAGTTTCGAAACCGTTGGAGGCGAACCGGTGACGCTCGCGAGCGCCCGTCCGGAGGTCGACTCCTCTCCGACACCGCGCTTGGGGGCGCGAGTGCGAAGGCGTGCCGCGGCGTCTGGTTCAGCGGACGCTGCGGAAACGCAGCGACGATCAAGAACGCGACGAGGACGAGGCAGATCCCGGCATCGGCCCCTGCCATGTCCTCGTGGTCGGCGGGCATTGTCCCGGCGCTGTGCCCTCCGCCGGCGTACAGGAGCACCGTGGCAACGGCCGTGATCGCCAGTGCCTGTCGAGCCGCGATCATCGTCCGAGCGTACCCACCGTCGCTACGACGATACCTCGATGACGGTAGTCAACCCCCCCGGCGCCTTGTCTACAGGCGGCGAGATCCGTCGCACAAGGACGTTCGTAGCACTTTTCGCGTGGATCCCTGCGCGTAGATCCGCCAGCGTTCACCGCGGCGGACGACGATGCTGACCGACGTGACGCTGCCGCTTCCATCGGCTCGCCGGATGTTGCCGGTGGCCACGCGGACGATGCGGGGTCCACGTCCCTTCAGGTAGCGGTCGACGCGAAAGCGTTGAATACCTGTTGGTGTCGGGCTCTCGAGCGCAACGCCGTTGAAGATCACGTCGGCCCGCGCTCGTTGCTGAGCCTGAGTCGAGGGGACGCACGAGGCGTAAGCAGCAGAGGCGAGAACCGTTGCCACGACGAGTGCGACGGCCAGCTGGGTCAGGAGTCTCTTCGTCACGTCTTCGGTACGCCGCCGGGGTGCGGAGTCGTCACAGCTGCGTCGCCGCCGCGTGGTGGGCGTGGCCACCGTGCCGGGCATGTGCGATCGCGTGCCCGCGGCCACGCGCGATCAGCCAGCGGTTGACCGGATACGCCGCGACGAAGGCAATCGCGAGCGCGAACGCGAGGCTGCCCCAGAAGAGCAGGTCTGCGAGCCCGGCCTCCATGGCGCCCGGGACGACGAGGATGATTGCGTTGTCGACGATCTCCATCACCGCGATGGAAATCGTGTCCGCCGCCAATGCGATGCCCGCCGCCGCGCCTAGCGCGAGCCCGGAGCGGATCAGCGGCACGGCCGTGAACGAGTACCCGAAGAAGAAGGCAAGGACGACGGCGAGCACGATCGTTGGGACGTTTCTCCAGCCGAGCGCGGTCCCGATGGCGACTCCGAGCACCTCGCCGATGGCGCAACCGGTCAGGCAATGCCACGTTGCGCTGAACGCGATCCGGTTGAGCGACTGCTCGGACTGGGCGTGCTCCACGAAACCTCCTTGGTGAGTATGAGTCAAGCTACAGTCGCCCCCATGGCCGAGTTCAGCTTCGAGGTGGAGCAGGCTGGGTGTGCGTCCTGCGCGGCGCGGGTTCGGGGCGCGCTCGCTCCTCTGCTCGAGATCTCCACCCTGGAGATCGACGAGTCGCGCGACGCCGCGGTGATCGTCGCGCGAGCGTCCGAGGAACCGCCGGTCGAGGCGGTCGACGAGTTGCTCGCCGCGGCCTCGGAAGGCGCAGGCCACACGTACCGCGTGAGGCCCGGCTCGTGGCGCCTCGCCTCCTCAGAGGGTTGACGAAGTGGCGGGGCCCGCATGAGAAGGTTCATGCGTTGGTCTCTCGTGCTTCTGTCGGCTGGCACCTTGGCAGCGGTGGCGGTGGTCCTCCTGAGCAGCACCTGGAACAAGCGTGCGGAGGACATCTGCCGTGACGAGGCGCCTCGGGCGGGAAGCCGCTCCTCCGTCGCGTGGGAGTGGGGCGAGTTTGCGTACGTCTGCGACTACCGAGCGCCCGATGAGAAGCGAAGACGCGTCGGAATCGTCGATGCGTTCCACAGCGGCGGGAGTCAGCGGCATCGGCCCGATCGCTGAACGCGACCAAGTCGTTTCGCAAGCCCTCTAGCCCGCGTAGAGCGCGGCGATCTCGGCCGCGAAGTGCTCTTGGCAGACGCGCCGCTTGAGCTTGAGCGTTGCGGTGAGCTCGTCGTCGGCCATCGTGAAGTCGCGCGGGAGGATCGTGAACTTCTTGATCTGCTCGTAGCGCGAGTGGTCGGCGTTCATGCGCTCGACGATCCCGTCGACGAGCTCGCGAACGTCCGCGTCGCCGGACAGCGCTGCCAGCGACAGCTCGCCCTTCAGCCCGCGTGCCTGCGCCCACTTGACGAGCTCCGGCTCGTCGAGCGTGATCAGCGCGATGCAGTACGGGCGCTTGTTCCCGACGACGAGGGCCTGCGAGACGAACTTCGACGCCTTCAGCTCGTTCTCGAGGTTCTGCGGCGCGACGTTCTTGCCGCCTGCCGTGACGATGATGTCCTTCTTGCGGTCGGTGATCGTCAGGAAGCCGTCCTCGTCGAGGGCGCCGATGTCGCCCGAGCGGAGCCAGCCGTCCGGCCCGAGGACCTCGCGTGTTGCCTCCTCGTCCTTGTAGTAGCCGGCGAAGACCGTCGGCGAGGAGATCAGCACCTCGCCGTCCTCGGCGATCCGGAGCTCGGTCCCGGGCAGTGCCGGGCCTACGGTGCCGAAGCGGAACTTCGAGGGCCGGTTGACGGTCGCCGCAGTCGTGCACTCGGTCAGCCCGTAGCCCTCGAGGATCAGCACGTCGAGCGAGTGAAAGAACTCGGCGATCTCCTTCGAGAGTGGCGCGCCGCCCGAGATCCCGATCCGGAAGTTCCCGCCGAGCTGCGCCTTGACCTTCGAGTAGACGAGCCTGTTGGCGAGGCGGTGCTGCGCGCCGAGCACCGGCCCGAGCGCCTTGCCGGCCGCGCGGCGCTCCGACGTCTTTCGACCGACGCTGAGCGCCCAGTCGACGATCTTCCGCTTCGCGCCGGTCTCGTCGTCGAATTTCGCAAGCACCGCCGTGTGGACCTTCTCGAACACGCGCGGCACGCTCGGGAACAACGTCGGCCGGACCGCCTTGAGCGCCTCTCCTGCCCGTAGCGGGTCGGCGAGGAACGCGAGCGTGAACCCGACGTAGGGGCCCTGCAGGTGCATCAGCCGACCGAAGTTGTGCGCGAGCGGCAGGTAGAGGAGCATCGTGTCGTCCGCCATCGTGAAGTCGTCGATCTCGTCGACGACGGCGGCCATCGCGTAGTAGTTGCGGTGCAGGATCATGCAGGCCTTCGGCGGCCCGGTCGTCCCCGAGGTGTAGATGTAGGTGAAGACGTCGTCGGGGCTCACGGCGGCGACGACGCGCTCGAGCTCCCCGGGATAGGCGCGTGCGTAGTCCCGTCCTCGCGCGCGCAGGTCGTCGAGGTCGTCGAACGTCAGGACGTGCTCGAGCCTCGGGTTCCTCGCGCGGTAGTCGTCGAGCTTCGAAAGTTGCACGGAGTCTTCGACGAGCACGCCGACCGACTCCGAGTGGTCGAGGATGTACTCGCAGTCCTTGGCGGCGCTGTTGGCGTAGATCGCTGCGCCGACGGCGCCGACGTGGGCGAGTGCAAAGTCGAAGAGCACCCACTCGAGGCTCGTCTGCCCGAGGATCCCGAACGCGTCTCCCTTCTTGATGCCCAGGGCCAACAGCCCGTTGGCGAGCTCCTCGACCGCGGTCGCGGCCTCGCCCCACGAGACCGGCTCCCACCCCTCGGCACGCTCGACGAGGTAGGCCGGGCGGCTCCGCCCCTTCGCGACCGCGTCCTGCCAGAGCCGCGGGATCGTGGTCGGTTGGGCGCCTTGCGCCTCGGGCAGCGTGTCGGGGGCGACCTGGGTTGCCATTCGGGATAACTGTAGACGGAGGAAACCCCCCACCAGGGCCGAACTTTCCCGGTCCGCGATTAGACTTTTGGAGTAGCCCCATGCGCACGATCTGGAACGGATCCATCTCCTTCGGCCTGGTCAGCATCCCGGTCGGACTGGCCCTGGCCACGAAGCCCGCGGCGCGCCAGAGCGACGTCAGCTTCCGCCAGCTCCACCGCGAGTGCCTGACGCCGATCAAGCAGAAGCGCTGGTGCCCCACCCACGACCGCGAGGTCGGACCGGACGAGATCGTCCGGGGCTGGGAGGTCGCGAAGGGCGAGTTCGTCGTCGTCGAGGACGCCGATCTCGAGGCGATCGAGCAGAACGACGACTCCCGCTCGATCGAGATCATGCGCTTCGTTCCCCTCGCCTCGGTCGACCCGATCTACTTCGACCGCACCTACTTCCTCGCTCCCGCCAGCGCCGCGGCGCAGCGCCGACCGTACGTGCTGCTGCTCGAGGCGATGAAGGACACAGGGGTGGCGGCGCTCGGCCGCTTCATCCTGCGTGGCCAGGAGCACTTCTCGCTGATCCGCGCGCGCGGCAACGCGCTCGTGCTCGAGACGCTGTTCGTCGCCGAGGACGTGAACTCGCAGGCCGAGATCGAAGAGGCGGTCGCCGACACGAAGGTCAAGGACGCCGAGCTCGAGCTCGCGCGGCAGGTGATCGAGAGCCTCGAGGGCGACTTCGACCCGGAGGAGCTCCAGAGCGAGTACCGGCGCGACCTGCGCGCGATGCTCGAGGTGAAACTCGCCGGCGAGGAGGTCGCGCGGCCGGAGCCCGTCGCCGAGGACGCGCCCGTCGTCGACCTGCTGGAGGCGCTCCGGCAGAGCGTCGCCGAGGTCTCGAAGAAGGGCGGGGCGCGCAAAGCCCCCGCGAAGAAGAAGACGGCGGCCCGCCCGAAGGCGAAGACCGCCACGCGGCGCTCGGCCTAGCGTCTCCGGGCTCTCTCAGCTCGTCATCGCATCCCAAGTTCGGCCGCCGTCGCGCGAGCCGACGATCCCGCCCTGGTGGACGGCGGCGTAGAGCGTGCGTTCCGTTGCAGCCAGCAGCGCGGCGGGCTGCCCGCCGATCTGGCCGACGCGAGTCCAGCGGCGGCCTCCGTCGTCGCTGAGGAGCACGTCGCCTGCGCCTGTGACGAGGTAGAGCGCCTTCGGTACGGGCCAGGCGAGCAGTCCGACTCCGTCGCCGAGTGGTGACCAGCGGGCACCGGAGTCGCGCGAGACGAGCAGACCTTGCTCGGTTGACGCGACGACGTACGTCGGGTTCGTCGGGTTTGGCGCCAGGTCGATCACGGGAGGCGGGCGGTGCTCCGTCCACGAGCGGCCCTCGTCGGTGCTGACCATGAGTCGCGCGTTCGTCACGTCGTAGCCGTAGACGTAGCCTCCGACGGCGCGCAGGACGTGGAAATCGGCCTCACCGAGGAGCGAGATCGAGTCCCAGTCCTCGCCGCGGTCCGTCGACTCGATCAAGCCGAGCAGCGGTGGTTGGCGAACGTTGTCGGGGTGGCCGGAGCCGAGGAAGCGGTCGGGGCCGAAGACCGTGAAGCCCATCGTGTCCTGGCGACTTTCGCCGACCCTCTCGGGCTCTCGTGCACCTCGCGGCAGCCGCCAGAGGCCTGTGTGCGTTGCGATGTACAGCGCCTTGTTCGCGGGATTGAGGCCCAGCCCGTGGACGTGAACGAGGCCGGGGTCTGCCGCGTCGGAGCGACCGCCGTTGTCGGCCCGAAGCCACAAGGCACCGAGGACGACGGTGAGGAGGACCGCAGCGAGTGCCGCAGCCGCGAAGAACCGGCGCGGCGGTTGCTTCTGCCGCCTCTGCGGGTGTTGCACAGTGCGTGCTCGTGACTTCTTCGTGTTCTTCTTCGCGGTCATCGCAGCGCAGCCCTGGCGTCGTGCGCAAGGTTCTCCGCGGTCAGGTCGACGCGTGGGTGGAGCGTCGAGATCCAGCGCCCCCGCCTGTCGAAGACACGCACGGACGCAGAGTGCGTATCGCGGTCTCCCGAGTCGAGGGCCGAGAGGACGAAGAAGGCACGCCAAACCGGTCGCAGCTCGGCCTCGGTTCCCAGCAGGTAGTGCATCCGGCCGAGGACGCGGTGGGCGCGGAGAAAGGCGCGAATGCTCGCACGTGTGTCGTCGCGCGGGTGCGTGCTGATGGCGACTGCGACAACCGAACCTCGCTCGTCTGGCGGCAAGAGTCGGAGGGCGTCGCCGATCTGGCCCGCGAGGATCGGGCACGCCGCCCGGCACTTCGTTTCGAGAAAGGTGACCAGGACAGCTCGCCCGCGCAGCTGCTGGTTCCCGAACGTACGCCCCGTGTAGTCACGAAGACGAAATTCGGGCAACGTGATCGTCCCGGGTGGGACACTGCCGCGGACCTCCCGCGTTGGGTTGGACGAGGGTCCTGTTCTGCGCGGACAACGACGGCCGCGACGGCCCCGAGCCCGAGGGTCACGGCAGCGACGATGAGCAGAGCTGACCGCTTCCGCTGAATGGCAGCAGCCTACCGCCTCGAGCGGGCACGTATCAATCATCGTTAGGATGTTGTTGTGGCAGATGTCTGCGACCTCCTCTGCCTCGACCTACCGCGCGCGGAAGAGCTGCGAAGAGCGCGTCCGTCGGCAGAGGACGCCCAACTTGCAGCGCGACGGGCGCATGCGCTCGCGGACGCTGCGCGGCTGACGCTCGCGGCGGCGCTTATGGAGGGCGGCGAGCTATGCGTCTGCGACCTCTCCTGGATCGCGGAGCGCGCGCAGAACCTCGTCTCGCACCACCTACGCGTCCTTCGCGACCAAGGGCTAGCGGAATCGCGGCGCGACGGAAAGTTCGTCCTCTACTCACTGACGCCCGAAGGGCGCGCGTTGGTCAGAGCCGTACTCCATGACACGGCGGTCGCGACGTGAGCGCCGAGCCAGCAGTCTCCGGTCGTCCGGCGCTGTCTTCGTCGGAGCGAGATCGGCTGGTCCGCTGGGCGCGGCTGCTTGCGTGGTCGAGCCTTGCATGGATGACTGTCGAGGGTGCAGTCGCAATCTTCGCTGGGATCGTGGCCAACAGCATCGCGCTGATTGGCTTCGGGATCGACAGTGCAATCGAGGGACTCGCGAGTGTCGTGATCATTTGGCGCTTCTGGGGGTCGCGTGCGCTGTCGGAGCTGGCCGAGCGGCGCGCTCAGAAACTTGTCGCAGTCCAGTTCTTCATTCTTGCCCCATACGTCGGCATTGAGTCGATCCGGGCGCTCGTGAGCGGAGAACACCCTGAAGTGAGCCGGCTCGGGATCGCCCTGACCGCCGTGAGCCTCGTTCTGATGCCGGTGTTCGGCATCGCGAAGCGGCGCGTCGGCGCTCGCCTCGGGTCTCGTGCGACCGTCGGCGAGGGAATGCAGAACGTCCTCTGTGCCTACTTGTCCGCCGCTGTGCTGGTCGGGCTCGTCGCGAACGCCGCTGTCGGCTGGTGGTGGGCAGACCCGCTTGCCGGTCTTCTGATCGCATTCGTGGCAGTCCGCGAGGGGATGGAGAACTGGCGCGGAGAGGACTGCTGCTAAACGCAAAAGAGCTCGCGGTGAGGGGGGACGAGCATGGGGGAATCCCGCGATTCCCCCATGGCTGTCAGTGCTGCTGGGGCATCGCTCCCAGCACTTGCAACTGCGCCTGGAAGAGCGTCTTGTCGATCTTCCCCTGGTAGATCGGCACGCCTTCCTGCAAGCAGACGCGGATCACCTCCTGCCGGTCGATCCCGAGCTCTTTCGACAGCTCCTCGGGCGTGAGGTGATTTGCCATTCCGCTCCTTTCGCCGGTGGTTCCAGGTACAAAAAACCCCGCCTCGCGCAGGCGCGCGGACGGGGCTAGAAGTTCCTCTTGGACGGGGCAGGCATTTACCGCGCGCCTGCTTTCCGTGAACTGCTCATTGCGTACAGGATAGACGGCCAGCATGACGGTTGCCAGGAGATTCGACGGCTTCGAGGAGCGGGCCTCGGAGTACCGGGGGACGCGGCTCCAGGCGCTCCTCGGAGGGCCGCCGGACGGCCCCCCGCTCGTGCTCCTGCACGGTCTGGGTGGTTCCCGCTCCAACTGGGCCTTTCTGGCCCCCGAGCTCGCCCGCACCCGCCGGGTGCTCGTCGTCGACCTGCCCGGCCACGGTCGCTCCTCGGCGCTCCCGGCCGCGCCCGGGCTCGGGCCGTACGCCGACCGGGTCGCGAAGCTGCTCGAGGAGGAGGGCCTCGCGCCGGCGGACGTCGTCGGCCACTCGTTCGGCGGCCTCGTGGGGATCCGTCTCGCCGTCCGCCGGCCCGAGCTCGTGCGCAGCCTCGTGCTCGCCGCCGCGGCGGGGATCACGTCCAGCACGCTCCGGGCGGAGCGGGTGCTCGCGCTCGTCGGCTGGATCCAGCCCGGCCGCAGGATCTCGCCGTACTGGCGTGTGGTCGCGCGCAGCGCGGCGCTGAAGCGGGCCGTCTTCGGCCACTGGTTCGCGGCTGACCCCGCGGCGCTCTCGGACGACGCGATCGAGGCGCTGCTCGTCGACATCAACCTGCACTCGGACACGCAGAGCGCGCTTCGGGCCCTCGCCGGCGACGACTCGCGCGCAGACCTCCACCTCGTGCGGTGTCCCACACTCATGCTCTGGGGCGCGAACGACAACCAGCTGCCGCTGGACGACGCCTTCGACTACGCGCGGCGCCTGCGCGCACCGCTCCGCATGATCGCTGACTGCGGGCACCTGCTCATCATCGAGCGCCCCGCCGCGTGCCTCGACGCCGTCGAGGGCTTCCTGGCGGCCCGTTAGCCTCTCCGTCATGGATGCGCGCGCGTTCGGTGAGTCGCTCGTCACGCTGCTCGTGATCATGGACCCGGTCGGCGGCGCGCCGATCTTCCTTTCCGTCACCGCGGGGCTCAGCCCGCGCGAGCGTCAGGTCGCCGCGCTTCGCGCCGTCGGCGCAGCAGCCGCGCTCGTGTTCGGCTTCGCGCTTTTCGGCGGGCTCGTGCTGGACTACCTGGGCGTCTCGATCGAATCCCTCTCGATCGCCGGCGGTCTCCTGTTGCTGCTCGTCGCGCTCGAAATGCTCCGCGGCGAGGACTTTCCGAGCGGGCCGAGCGCGGACGTGGCGCTCGTGCCGCTGGCGACGCCGCTCCTGGCCGGTCCCGGGGCGATCGCGACGGTGATCGTCCTGATGCGCCGGCACGACGACACGGGCGGCCGGGTCAGCGTCGTCCTCGGGATCGCCGTCGCGATCCTGATCGTCGGGGCGAGCCTGCTGCTCGCCGAGCGCGTCGCGCGCTACCTGCCGGAGGGAATCGTCAGCTTCCTCACGCGCGTGTTCGGCCTGCTGCTCTCGGCGATCGCGGTGCAGCTGATCGTCGACGGTGTGCTCGGCCTGACCGACTGACGGCGAGAAAAGAAAAGGGCCGCACGAGGCGGCCCTTCCCATCCCTACTCATCGGGGTGCCGAGATTCGAACTCGGGACCTCTCCGACCCGAACGGAGCGCGCTACCAGGCTGCGCCACACCCCGGAAGAGCGGCAAAGGGTAGCGGCTCAGATTCGGCGGTGGACGATCGCGGTGCACTCGTCCTCGACATAGTCGAGGCCGGCCTCTTCGCAGATCGTGCGGGCTTCGGGCGAGCGCAGGTCCAGCTGGAGCCAGAACGCCTTCGCGCCGGCCTCGACGGCCTCTCGGGCGTGCCCGGGTGCGGCCGCTTCGTTCCGGAAGACGTCCACGAGGTCGATCGGCTCCTCGATCTCCGCGAGCGAAGCGACGCAGGGGACGCCGAGCACCTCGTCGCAGTCGCCGGGCCGAACGGGGATCACCCGGTAGCCCTGGTGCAGGAGGTAGCGCATGACGCCGTGGCTCGGCCGGGCGGAGTTCGCGGAGGCGCCGACGAGCGCGATCGTCCTGGTGTCCCGCAGGATCTGCTCGGGCGACCGCACGTGCCAAGGCTATCCTCGCGCCGTGGCGCTCGCGGCCGTGCTCTTCGACGTCGACTTCACGCTCGCGAAGCCCGGCCCCGACCTCGGGCCCGAGGGCTACACGCGACTCGGCGCGCGCTACGGGCTCGACCTCGACCCGTCGCGCTACGACGAGGCGCGCCTCGCGGCCTTCGACACCCTCGAGCTGCACCCCGAGCTCGAGCACGACGAAGAGGTGTGGGTGCTGTTCACGGAGCGGATCATCCGCGGCATGGGCGGCGACTCCGAGCGCGCGTACGAGTGCGCCGCCGAGATGACCCGCGCCTGGGAGCACGCGCACAACTTCGACCTCTACGACGACGTGCTCCCGACGCTCGAGGCGCTGCGCTCGCGCGGCCTGAAGCTCGGTCTCATCTCGAACACCGCGCGCGACCTCGACGCGTTTGTCGCCCACCACGCACTCGACGTCGACGCTGCGCTCTCGTCGCGCGCGCACGGGAAGGTGAAGCCGCACGAGTCGATCTTCCTTGCAGTGCTCGAGCAGCTCGGAGTTGCGGCCGCCGAGACGGCGATGGTCGGCGACACGCCCGCCGACGACGTGGACGGGGCTCGCGCGCTCGGGATCCAGGCGTTCCTGCTCGACCGCGAGGGGCGCTTCCCGAACGCGGACGCGCGATTGACCGATCTGCGCGAACTGCCCGCCGCGCTCGGGCTCGTGCCCTAGAGACCCAACTCGGCACGCCACGCCTCGGTCTGCTCGCCGAGCCGCGGGGCGGAGTGCGGCGAGTCCCCGGCGCCCAGGTCGACGGACGCCTCCGCGAGCGTTGCGACCGGGCCGGCCGCGACGTCCTCCGTGTCGAAGAGCTCGAGCCACTCGTCGAGCGTGCGCGTGGCGAAGATCGCGGCGAGCTCGTCGGTCAGCGCCTGCTGGTCGTCGGCGAACTGCAACGGCGCGAGCTCGGGTCGCTCGAGCAGCGCGCAGAGCCGTTCGAAGAAGTGGGCCTCGAGCGCCGCGAGGGTGAGCCAGCGTCCGTCGGCGGTTGCGTAGATCCGGTAGCAGGCGAGCCCGCCGGTGAGCAGGTGCGGCCTCGGGTCGCCGGCGACGCGGTGCGAGACGAAGCGGTGCGAGCCGTGCGTCATCGAGACGACGAGCCGCGCGCCGCGCCCGGTGCGCTCACGCTCGAGCAGCGCGGCCAGGATCTCGGCTACGGCCGCGAGCGCGCCTGCGCCGAGATCCGCGACCTGGACCGGGGGGAGGGCCGGCGCAGTGTCTGCGAGCGCGCCCGCCCAGCCGAGGTAGTTCAGGTCGTGGCCGGCTCGAAGCGCGTGGCGCCCGTCGAGCCCGAAGCCCGTGAGCGAGCAGTAGACGACGCGATCGGGGACGTCGTCGGGACCGACGCCCAGGCGGGCGGCGACGCCCGGCCGGAAACCCTCGAGCACGACGTCCGCGCGGGCGCAGAGGGCACGGCCGAGCTCGGGCTCGGCCTTGAGGTCGGCCACGACCGACTCCTTGCCGGCGTTGAGCGCCGCGTCCCACTGCGGGGCGATCGCACGGAGCGGGTCGCCCTCGGGCGACTCGAGCCGGACGACGCGGGCGCCGAGGCGGAGCAGCTCGCGACTGGCGAAAGGGCCCGGCAGGTGCCGCGTCAGATCGACGACGAGGAGCCCCACCAGCGGTTGCACCCGCGCGAACCTACACTACGATCCGGCAGTTGACAGAGAGCTCGCTCACCATCGACAAGCGTCGCGTTCTGCTCGAAGCCGCCGTTCGCGTGTTCGCGCGGCGCGGCTTCCACGCCGCGCGCGTCGGCGACATCGCGGAGGAGGCGGGTGTCGCGCACGGGCTGCTGTACCACTACTTCAGCTCGAAGGAAGAGGTGCTCGAGACAATCTTCCGCGAGACGTGGGCCGATCTGCTCGCGGCGGTGCGCGACGTCGAGGAGTCGGGCGAGTCTGCGCGCGAGCAGCTGCGCCAGGTCGCGGCGATTCTGCTCCGCTCGTGGCGCCGCGACCCGGACCTGGTACGCGTGCTCGTCCGCGGAGTCACGCGAAGCTCGGAGCTCGACCGCCGCGTCGGCGACGTCGGCGACGCGTTCGCCGCGATCGAGCGCATCGTCCGGCGCGGCCAGGAGGCGGGTGAGCTCCGCCCGGAGCTCGACGCGCGCCTCACGAGCGTCATCTTCTACGGCGCGATCGAGGAGCTCCTCACGGGCTGGGTGCTCGAGCTGCTGCCGGACACCGACGACGACGTCGCACGCGCCGAGCGGACCGTCGTCCAGATCGTCTCGGGTGGACTGGCGGTTTGAGGTGATTTCGCCGCGCCAGCGGCCGCGAAGCGGCCGCCTTTAGGGGTCTTCGCGCGTCGCGGATCCGCGCGAGCGGATTCGCGACTTGCGCGCCTACTAGCGACAGACGGGCTCTGACGAGCGCTGGAGCGAGAAGGCCCAGAGCAGGTCGTCCTTGAAAGAGAACGCGCTGGTGACCGTGCCGCGCCGCTGCACCAGCACCGAGTAGTGCCCGCACTCGAAGCGCGGCAGCGTTCCGTACACGCCGTTCACGCTGAGCGGCGTGTCGCCGAGCCGTACCCCCTTGTCGGTGCGCCAGCCCGTCGGCACCCAGAGCGTGTAGAGCGCGATGGCCCGGCCCCGCTCGAACTCGGCCCCGGTTCCGACCTGGTTGAACTTGCCGTACGTGAAGTAGAGCGTCCGGTGACGGCAGCCGCGGCAGACGCCGACGTGCGGACCCCAGGCCGCTCGCACCTGCGCCTCCGTCGCGCCGAGCCGCACGCCCGCCAGGCTCTTCCCGGGCACGAAGACCCCTGCCTGCGGCAGCGCGAGCATGAACGAGAGGACGGCGGCGAGCACGACCGGCAATGTAGAACACGCCGGTGAGCGACTACGAGCGGATCGCCGGTCTCGAGCTCCTCGTCGACGCCGTCGAGCTGGAGCGCAGCGAGCTGGCCGTCTCGAGCGGGTTCACGCGGGTGACGACGACGGTCAGGCTTTCCGGCGTGGGCGTGGTCGGCGAGGGCGAGGACGTCACCTACGAGGCGCCCCACCACGACGGGTACGCGCCGCCCGACCTCGCCGGCACGTGGGCGTTCGACGACTTCTCGGAGCGGCTCGACTCGCTCGACCTCGCCGGCTATCGGCGCTGGGGGTTCGAGAGCGCGGCGCTCGACCTCGCGCTGCGGCAGGCGGGCACGTCGCTCGGCGCGGCCGTCGGCCGCGACTACCGCCCCGTGCGCTTCGTCGTCTCGACGCGCGAGGACATCGAGCGCTTCCTCGCCGTGCAGCCGACGCTCGAGTTCAAGGTCGACCCGACGAGCACGTGGTCGCGCGCGCTGATCGACGAGCTCGCCGCGACGGGACGGATCCGGGTCGTCGACCTCAAGGGCTACTACCGCGGCACTGTCGTCGACCAGCCCGCCGACCCGCGTCTGTACCGCGATGTCGTCGAAGGCTTCCCCGACGCCGTGATCGAGGACGCGGCCTTCACCGACGAGACGCGCCCGATTCTCGAAGCTGCCGCCGGTCGGCTGAGCTTCGACGCCCCGATCCACTCGGTCGAGGACGTGCAGGCACTCGAGGTCGAGCCGCGCTGGCTGAACATCAAGCCGTCGCGCTTCGGCAGCGCGCGCCGGCTGCTCGACACGATCGCCTACGCGGAGGAGCACGGCATCACGCTCTACGGCGGCGGCCAGTTCGAGCTCGGGGTCGGCCGCTCGCACATCCAGGCGGTCGCGAGCGTGTACTACTCGGACTCCGCGAACGACGTCGCGCCGAGCCTCTACAACGAGCCGCAGCTGCCGGCCGACGCGCCCGCCAGCCCACTCACTCCGCCCGCCGATCCTCAGGGACTTGCATTCGTGCCCTAGGCGCGCGCCGCGCGCCGCCTTATCCTCGGAGTATGGCCGCGTGCCGCCAGTGCGGCTCAGAGCTGCCCGAGGGCGCCCGTTTCTGCCCCGCCTGCGGGACGGCCGTCGGCCGCCGTCACGGCGAGGAGCGCAAGGTCGTGACGGTGCTCTTCGCCGACCTTGTCGACTCGACGGGGCTCGGCGACGGTCGCGACCCGGAGGAGCTCCGCGCCGTCATGCGACCGCACTTGACGCAGATGCGAGCCGCGATCGAGCGGCACGGGGGCACCTTCGAGAAGTTCGTTGGGGACGCGGTGATGGCCGTGTTCGGTGCGCCCGTCGCTCACGAGGACGATCCGGAACGCGCAATCCGGGCTGCGCTCGCGATCCGTGACGCGGTTCGCGGTGTCCGCATTGGAGTGAGCACCGGCGATGCCGTCGTCCAGCTCGACGCGACCTCCGGCGCCGGCGAGGGAATCGCGACGGGCGACGTCGTCACGACGACGTTTCGTATCCAAGAGGCAGCCGACCTCGACTCCGTGCTCGTCGGCGAGTTGACGTACCGGGCCACGCAAGGGGCGATCGAGTTCGGCGAGCGCCGGCTCCTCCAGGCGCGCGGGAAGGTCGAGCCGGTCCCCGTCTACGAGGCGTTGCGGGCGACCGCCGATCTGAGGGCGTCGCACGAGGGCTCGCCGCTCGCTCCGCTCGTGGGCCGGAGGGAGGAACTGAGCCTGATTCTCGACACGCTCTCCCGTGCGCGGCGCGATCGCACTGTTCAGCTCGTGACGTTGATCGGCGTTCCGGGGATCGGCAAGAGCCGACTCGTCTGGGAGCTCCAGCGCGCGCTCCAGGACGAGCCCGGGCTCGTCACCTGGCGTCGCGGCCGGTGCCTCCCGTACGGCGAAGGGGTCACGTTCTGGGCCCTGGGCGAGATGGTCAAGGCGCAGGCCGGGATCCTCGAGACGGACGACGCGGCGACGGCGGAGGCAAAGCTGTACCGCGCCGTGCGCGACCTCGTGGCTGACCCGCGCGAGGCCGAGTGGGTCGAAGGACACTTACGGCTGCTGCTCGCGCTCGATGCTCCCGCGGGCGAGCGTCGGGAAGAGGCCTTTGCGGCCTGGCGTCGCCTGTTCGAGGCGCTCTCGGCCCGGCGGCCGCTGGTGCTGGTGGTCGAAGACCTGCACTGGGCCGACGAGGGCCTGCTCGACTTCCTCGACCATCTGGCCGACTGGGCGACGAGCGCGCCGCTCGTCCTGATCTGCACGTCGCGGCCCGAGCTGCGAGAGCGGCGTCCGATGTGGGGGGCTCGGGCGAACGCGGTCACGATCGCCCTCGCGCCGTTGAGCGACGACGAGACCGGCACGCTCGTCGGCTATCTGCTCCGGCAGACGCTCGTTCCGGACGAGTTTCGGGAGGCGCTGCTCGCGCGCGCGGAGGGGAACCCGCTGTACGCCGAGGAGTTCGTGCGCATGCTCGTCGATCGCGGCTTCCTCTACCGCAACGGCGGGGGTTGGCAGCTCCGCGAAGGTGAGCTGCCGCTGCCCGAGTCGGTGCAGGGGATCATCGCTGCACGGATCGACGCGCTGCAGACAGACGAAAAGCTCGTTCTCCAGGATGCGGCCGTGATCGGCCGCGGCTTCTGGCCGGACGCGGTCGCTGCGGTCGGCGATCTCGAACGCGCGGAGGTCGGGCACATCCTCCGGTCGCTGGAGCAGAAAGAGCTCGTCCGGCGTCTCGGCACGAGCGCCGTCGCAGGAGAGCTCCAGTACTCGTTTCGGCACGCACTCGTGCGGGACGTCGCGTACGGGCAGATCCCCCGTGCCGAGCGAACGCGCCGGCATCTGCTCGCAGCGACCTGGATCGAGTCGCTCGGGCGCCGCGAGGATCATGCCGAGACGCTCGCCCATCACTACCTCGCCGCGGTGGAGTACGCCGAAGCCGGCGGACAGGAGAGCGCGTCCTTCGCGTCTCGGGCGCAGAGAGCCCTGCGCGAGGCTGGTGACCGAGCGCTGTCGCTGAGCGCGTTCTCGACCGCGGCGCAATTCTTCCAGGGCGCGCTCGACCTCTGGCCGGAGGATGACTCCGAGCGGCCGCTCGTGCTCTTCTGCCTCGGCAAGGCGCTCTCGCGGAGTGCGGCCCCCGACGAGGGCGTGCTGGAAGACGCGCGGGACGCGCTCCTCGCTGCGGGTGACATCGACCGCGCCGCGGAGTGCGACGTCATCGTTGGTGAGCTGCTTTGGCGCAGCGGCCAGCGCGAGCGTGCGTTCGAACGAATGAACGCCGGAGTCGAACGGCTCGAAGGCCGCCCGGCGTCGTACTCGAAGGCCTACGCGCTCAGCACGCTGTCGCGGTTCAAGATCGCCGCCGACGATGCCGAGGCGGCGATCGAGCTCGCGCGTGCCGCGATGGAGATCGCCGAGGAGCTCGAGCTCGACGACCTCCGAGCGCACACGCTGAACACAGTGGGCGTTGCCCGAGCGACGCGGGGCGACCGCGAAGGACTGACCGACCTGGAGCGAAGCATCGAGATCGCCGTCGGCGCGAGCTCGCCCGAGAGCATTCGTGGCTACTTCAACCTCGGGAGCATGCAGGCGAACTTCGGGGATCTGCGGCGCGCGGCCGAGCTCCACACGCAGGCGCGGGCGCTCGCAGACCGTTACGGCGACGCCGCGTGGACGGACTGGCTCGAGGCCGAGCGCGTCTACCAGCACTACTGGGCGGGCGAGTGGGACGAAGCTCAGAAGCTGGCCGAGCGGCTGCTCGCCAAGGTCCGGGACGGAGCCACGGGCCGGCTCGAGCTCGACGGCTCGCTCGTGAGCGGCTGGATCGCGCTCGCCCGCGGGGACGTCGACTCGGCAGTCGTGAATGCCGACCGGGCCCACGCCTTCAGCCGCATCGCGGACGACCCGCAGAACCTCTACCCGGCGCTCGCATTTCGCGCCCGGGCGCTGCTCGAGGCGGGTCGAAGCACCGAAGCCGCGCAGAACGTCGAGGAGCTGCTGGGCGCGCTCGCGGCGACGCCGTCGCTCCCCTCCTTCTGGGTCTTCGACCTCGCTGTCGCGCTGGGGCAAATGGGCAGCGGGCCAGAGCTGGCGCACGCGACGAGTGCGACGCCGTCCACCCGTTGGCTCGAGGCGGCGCTCGCCTATGCCGAGGGAGACTTCGGCCGTGCGGTCGACGTCTGCGGTGAGATCGGGGCGCTGCCGGAAGAGGCGTACGCCTGCCTCGCCGCGGCCGACGTCGCGCTCGCCGAGGGGGGGCGGGCAGAGGCTGAGGCCCAACTCGCCGGCGCCCTCGCGTTCTACCGCCGAGTGGGCGCTGCCTCGTACAGTCGAAGGGCCGAAGCTCTTCTCGCCAGGTAGCTCGCTATCCCTTTTGGCTCTTCCGCTCGCGCGCCGAGAGAAGCTCGACCACGCCTTTCGCCTCCAGCGTTTCCTCGAGGAACTTCCGAGCGTTGGGGCCCTCGGCCGTCACTCGTGCCTTGTCCTTGCCGTTCTCCCAGCTGATCGCGAGTACGTTCGCGCCTTGAGGTGCCTCCGCCATGATCGCCTCGCGCACGCACACGGGGTCCCCATTGCAGCGTGCGAGGGCCGGCGGTGACGCCGTGTCGACAACTCCGTTCCAGTGCGGCAAGTCGCCTCCCTTCGCCGTGGGGCGATGATTTCACCCCGACGCCTGCTTTCACTCTCCCTCACCGAGGCGCCGGTTGCAAGTGCCTCGTACTCAGCCGCCGGCGGCGACCGGCGGGCCCGGCTCGCGTGCCAGGAGCGCGGGGCCCCAGGCCGCCAGCGGCGAGATCGCGCCGTCGCGGCCGTTCAGCTGCCGGTAGCCGAGCGCGTGCTCGGCCTGCATCAGCTTGTGGATCTGCGTCGTGCCCTCGTAGATGATCGGCGCGCGCGCGTTCCGGAAGTAGCGCTCGATCCCGTACTCCGCGCTGTAGCCGTACGAGCCGTGCACCTGGATCGCGTTGTGCGCGGCCTTGAACGCCGACTCGGTCGCGTGCCACTTCGCGAGTGACGTCTCGCGCGTGTTGCGCACGCCCTCGTTCTTCAGCCACGCCGCCTGCATCACGAGCAGCTTCGACGTCTCGTAGTCGAGCACCATCTGCGCGATCAGGTCCTGCACGAACTGGTACTTGCCGATCGGCTGGCCGAACGTCTGCCGCTCGCGCGCGTACTCGACCGAGCGCTCGAGGCACGCGCGGATCACGCCGCACGCGCCTGCGGCCACGGTGAAGCGGCCCTGGTCGAGCGAGTACATCGCGATCTCGAAGCCCTGGCCCTCCTCGCCGATCAGGTTCTCCGCCGGCACTTCGACGTTCTCGAAGAAGAGCTCGCCTGTCGAGCCCGCCCAGATGCCGAGCTTGTGCTCGGTCTCGCGCGACGTGAAGCCCTTCATCCCCTTCTCGAGCACGAACGCGGAGATGCCCTTGTGCTTCGCGCCGGGATCGGTCTTCGCGAAGACGAGCGCGTGGTCGGCGACGGTTGCGTACGAGATCCAGTTCTTCTGGCCGTTCAGCACGTAGACGTCGCCCTCGCGGCGCGCGGTCGTGCGCATCGCGGCGACGTCGGAGCCGGCCTCGGGCTCGGTCAGCCCGAAGCACGCGAGCTTCACGCCCTTCGCCTGCGGCGTCAGCCAGCGCTGCTTCTGCTCCTCGGTGCCGTAGCGCAGGAGCGACAGCGAGTTCAGTCCGACGTGCACCGAGATCAAGGTGCGGAACGCCGCCTCGCCGCGCTCGATCTCCTCGCAGGAGAGCGCTTCGGCGACGAAGTCGAGCCCCGCGCCGCCGTACTCCTCCGGGATCACGATCCCCAGCAGCCCGAGCTCGGCCATGCCCTCGATCAGCTCGAGGTCGAGCTTGTGGTCGATGTCGTTCTGGACCGCGACGGGCAGGACGCGCTCGTCCACGAACGCTCTCACGGTGTCCTGGATCAGCCGCTGCTCGTCGGTCAGGGTGAAGTCCATCGGCAGCCGAGTCTAGTCAGGCACGAGAGCCGCGACGCCGCGTCGCTAGGGTCCTGCTCCGTGTCGCTGGCCCTCACAGCGGCCTCGATGCTGGCCGCCGCGTCGCTGACGCCCCAGCAGCAGGCTGCGGTCGTCGTCGTCTCCGGGCTGCCGGCGCCGCCCGGCGTGGGCGGGGTGCTCGTGCAGGGCTGGAGCAAGCGGCTGCCGAGGCCGAAGGGGGCGCTCGTCTACGTCGACCAGGAGGGCGGCGGCGTGCGCGCCTTCGAGAACGACCCGCCGAGCTCTCCCGCCTCCGCCTACCGGTCGGGCGCTGCCTCCTTCGCGGCCGGGCGGGCGGCCGGGCGCGCGCTGAAGGCGCGCGGGGTGCACGTCGACCTCGCGCCTGTCGTCGACCTCGCCGACGGACCGCTCGGCTCGCGCCACTTCCGACGGCCGGAGCACGCAGTCTCCTTCGCGCGCGGGCTCGCCGCGGCGGGCGTCGCCGCGTGCGCGAAGCACTTCCCCGGCCTCGGCTCGACGCCGATCTCCACCGACGACCGTCCGCACGTCGACGGCACGATCCGCGCTGCCGAGATCGCCGCGTTCCGCGCAGCGATCCGCGCCGGCGTGCCATGCGTGATGACGAGCAACGCGTTCTACGACGGTGCGCCGTATCGCGCGTCGATCTCCCCGGACACCTACCGGCGGCTGCGCGCGCTCGGCTTCGAAGGCGTCGCGATCACGGATTCGCTCTCGATCGTCAAGTCCGCGCCCGTCGAGCGCTGGGCACGTCAGGCGATGCTCGCCGGCGCGGACCTCCTGCTCTTCACGAGCGGTGCGCACGCACGCCGCGCGATCGCCGCGCTCCTACCGCTCGCCCGGGAAGGCAAGCTCGACGCTAGCGTGGAGCGGGTGCTGCGCTTCCGATCCCGGCAGCTACGAGCTCGGCGTCCGTGAGCTCGTAGCCGCGCTGGATCAGCGCGCGCTTCGCAGGTTCGGTCCACTCCGCGCCGCGGCGAATGCGCGACTCGAGCGCGACGCCTTCCGCTCCCGCTCGCACCGTGATCCGCGGCAGCGCGCGCTCACGCTGAAATGGGAACTCTGAGCCGAGCACGCGCTGCTCGACCGCCTGTGCCAGCTCCTCGGACGCACCGTGGTCGCGGACGAGCTGCGGCAGCTCGCGTGCGAGCCGCTGGAGCTCGTGAATCGACTGGTCGGTCTGATCGGCGTGACGCTCCTCGAGCGCCGTGCCGCGCAGGACCGACAGTCGCATCAGGCGCGTGATCATGTCGATGTAGTGCGCGGGTTCGCCGCGACGGTCGCGCGACTCCGCCTCCTCGAGCTCGGCGATGAGCGCGCGCACCGGCGGAACGCGCCGAAACGGACGCAGGCGCCGCTTGAGCGTCGCGAGCGCGCGCACGTCGAAGCGCGGGTACTCGGGCAGGTAGCGGAACGCGACGATCATCTTCACCTCGGGGCGCGCGTACGCGTGCGCGAGCGGGAAGTTGCGCGTCCACGCGCCGTCGGTCGCGATCCGGTCGCCGACGCGAAGCGGCAGTACCAGCGTCGAGATCGCCGCGGAGGCGAGGATCGCCTGCGCCATCACGTCGGGCGGCGTCTCGCGCGACGAGTACGCGAGCTCGAAGTCGTTCTCCGACGCCCGCTCGGTCTGTGTGACGTCGGACGCGAAGACGACGAGCTCCCGGTCGGCGTGCGAGAGCTCCTCCGAGAGCGAGACGAGATCGCCGATCTTGCGGTCGATCGTCGCCGGGAGGGTGTACTCGTGCAGGCCGATCAGCGGCAGCTGCCAGAGGCGGTTCGGGCGGAACACCTCGTCGGGTCGCAGGCCGATCAGGAACTCCTCGAGCTCGTCGAGGCGGTCGACCGCCGCCATCACCCCCGCAAGCGCCCCGGCCGACGTGCCGAAGATCCACCCGACCCTCGGCCACAGCTCGCTCTCGGCCAGGCGCTTCAGGAAGCCGGCCTCCATCAGCACCCCGTTGATTGCGCCGCCGGAGAGGACGACGGCGACGTCCCGCTCTTTGCCCACCCCCACAGGATGCACAGCCTCCAGGATGCACTACGATTGACTGACTAGTCAATCGAACCGAACGGAGCGGCATGGCGACGATCGATGCGGGTGTCGGGACGGGGGTCTCCTTCGCCCTGTCAGACGAGCAGAAGGCCCTTCGCGAGCTCGCGCGCGAGTTCGCGGCCAACGAGATTCGGCCCAAGGCGGCCGACTACGACGAGCACTCGACCCACCCCGCGGACGTGATCGAGAAGGCCCACGAGGTCGGCTTGATGAACCTCCACGTCCCGGAGGAGCTCGGCGGGCTCGGGCTCTCGGCGTTCGACGGGATGCTCGTCGGGGAGGAGCTCAACTGGGGCTGCTCCGGCATCGGCACGGCGATCGGGGCCAACGGTCTCGGCGCCGGCCCGGTCCTTCTTGCCGGCACGGAGGAGCAGAAGGCGCAGTGGCTGCCACCGCTCCTCGAGGAGCCGATCCTCTGCTCGTTCGGGCTGAGCGAGCCCGACGCCGGCTCGGACGTCGCGCGCATGAAGACGACCGCCGTCAGCCGCGGCGACGAGTACGTCCTGAACGGCTCGAAGACGTTCATCACGAACGCGGGCTACGCGTCCTGGACCGTGGTGTTCGCAAAGACCGATCCGTCGAACGGCCACCGCGGCATCTCCGCGTTCGTCGTGCCGATGGACGCGCCGGGCGTGACCATCGAGAAGCACCTCGACAAGATGGGCCAGCGCTCGACCGACACCTCCGCGTTCGCGCTCACCGACGTCGTCATCCCGGCCTCGAACCTGCTCGGCGAAGAGGGCGACGGCTTCAAGATCGCGATGCGCACGCTCGACTTCACGCGACCCGGGACCGCTGCGGGCGCGGTCGGCGTAGCGCAGGCCGCCTACGAGCACGCCGTCGAGTACGCGAAGGAGCGCGTCACCTTCGACGTGCCGATCGCGATGCACCAGGGCGTCAACTTCATGATCGCCGACATGGCGACGCAGATCGAGGCCGCGCGCCTGCTCGTCTGGCAGTCGGCGTGGTTGCACGACCTGGGCCGGCGTGCGACGCTGCAGTCGTCGTTCGCGAAGCTGTTCGCGGCCGACACGGTGATGAAGGTGACGACGGACGCCGTGCAGGTTTTCGGCGGCTACGGCTACATCAAGGAGTATCCGGTCGAGAAGCTGATGCGCGACGCGAAGCTGTTCCAGATCTACGAGGGCACCTCGCAGATCCAGCGGCTCGTGATCGCCAAGGAGATCTTCTTACCGCGCGAAAGCTGACGCTTTCGCGCGGAATAAAGCGTGACTCTCGAAATAGATCTAACGGGCAGGGTTGCTCTCGTAACAGGAGGCTCGCGCGGGCTCGGCCGCGCCGACGCTCTGACGTTGGCGCGCGCGGGCGCGGACGTCGTGATCGCCGACATCCAGGTCGAGTCCGACGACTCGGACGTCGCGGAGTGGGGGCCGCTCGCGCAGGTCGCGAAGGCGCAGGGGATCGTCTACACCGAAGCGACCGCGCGCGAGATCCAGGAGCTCGGCCGCCGGGCCGCCGCGATCAAGTGTGACGTGACCGACCGGGAGCAGGTGGACGCGACGGTCGCGCGCGCCGTCGAGGAGTTCGGCTCGATCGACATCCTCGTCAACAACGCCGGCACGCTCGACCACGCCGCGCAGTTCCACAACCAGTCGCCCGACCTCTGGCAGCGCGACCTCGACGTCAACCTGACCGGCGCGTTCAACTGCGCGCAGGCGGTCTGGCCCCACATGCGCGAGCGCGGCTGGGGCCGGATCGTGAACATGGCCTCGGTCGCGGGCACGCTCGGCGGCTTCGGCCAGGCGAGCTACTCGACGACGAAGGCGGGGCTCCTCGGCCTGACGAAGACCCTCGCGATGGAGGGCGGCCGCCACGGGATCACCTGCAACGCGATCGTGCCCGGGGTGATCGGGACCGAGGCGTTCCACTTCGCGAACGCCGAGATGAACGAGCGGATCGTCAACCGGACGGTCTTCAAGCGCGCGGGAGACCCCCAGGACGTCGCCAACGCAATTGCCTTCCTCTGCTCCGACCTCGCCGCCTACATCACCGGCGTCGAGCTCAACGTGAGCGGCGGGATCGAGCTGTTCGCGTTCTGAAGAACCCCTTTCATGATGGGGCCTCGTCGTCGCGTCGCCCAGCGCGGCCCGGCGGCACAGCGCTTTATCGTGAAAGGGGTTCTAGAAGCTGCGCCAGGGGCGGCTACTCTTGCTCCGTTGGCGGTCAGGGCGCAGAAGGGCGTGCTCAACGCGCGTAGGCGACGCGCGCGCTCGCGGCTGCTCTTGCAGGCGCTCGCGGCGGCGGTCGCCGTGGCGCTGGCGCTCGCCGCGCTCTTCGGCGCGGTCTTCGCCGGCTCGCCCTCGAAGATCCCGGCCGGCGTCACGATCGCGGGGGTCAGCGTCGGTGGGATGACCCCGTCGGCGGCGCAGAAGCTCCTCGAGCGGCGTGCGGCGGCGCTCGAGAACGTCCCGGTGACCTTTTTCAGCGGCTCGAAGCGCTGGAAGGTTACGCCCCACCGGCTCGGCGTCGAGGCCGACTGGGCCGCCGCGGTCGACGCAGCGCGGCGCCAGGGGGAGGGCCTGGGCCCGTTGCGCGGGTTCCAGCGCGTACGGGTGCGGGTCTTCGGCGCGGACATCGCACCGCCCGCCCAGGTCTACGAGCCGGCGCTCGAGTACCAGCTCGGCCAGATCGCGCTCGAGCTCGACCGGCCCAACCGCGAGGCGGCGATCGTGCTCAACGGGCTGAAGCCCGTGCTCGTCGAGGGGCAGGCCGGCCGCAAGCTGAACGCCGAGCGCGCGGCCGCGACGATGGTCGGCGCGCTCGTCTCGCTCTCCCGCGCGCAGACGCCGCTCCCCGTCGAGGTCGAACGCATCACCGTGACTGCCGACGACCTCCGGCCCGTGCTCGCGCAGACGCGCCGCGCGCTCTCCGCGCCGATCCGGCTCGAGCTCGGCAAGACGTGGTGGCGCCTGCGGGAGCCTCGGATCGCGGAGCTGCTCGAGCTTCCGCGCGACGGCTCGCGCTCACTCGGCGTCGGCGGGCCCCGGGCCGAGGCCTGGTTCGAGCGTTTCGGGGGGCGCGTGGGGCAGCCGCCGATCGACGCAGGCTTTCGATCGACCAGCGATGGGGGCGTCAGGATCACCCCGAGCTCCGACGGGCTCAAGCTCGACGTGGCGGCAACGAGCCGCGAGATCCTCGCGGCCGCGCTCGCACCGGGCGCGAGGCGCGTCGGCGACGTCGTGGTCGCGAAGCACTCGCCGGAGCTGACGACGGAGCGGGCGCACGGCCTCGGGATCACGCGCGTCCTCTCGTCGTACTCGACCTACTACTCCGGAACCGCCGACAGGATCCACAACCTGCAGCTCGCGGTGAAGCTCCTCGACGGGACGCTCGTCGCGCCTGGCGGCACCTTCTCGCTGAACGAGGCGGTCGGCCCGCGCACGATCGAGCGCG
>JBDTVA010000002.1:0-28483 GCA_040007455.1 Actinomycetota bacterium
CGACCGTTCCGGCGTCCCGCGCCAGCGACACGAGCAGCTTCAGGTCCTTCTGCCGCGTCTCCTCCCGCTCGCCGATCCGCTGCGGGGGTGCCTCGAGCAGCCCGTGCTCGAGCGCAATACGCCGCACCTCGTCGATCGCCGGGAGCTCCTCGCGCCCGCGCAGCGCCTTCAGCAGCTGCCGCGCAGCGTCGCGCTCGAGGAGCGCCGCCCCCTGGAAGGGGATCTTCGCCTCGGCGAACGCGGCCTCGAAGTCGGCCGAACGCGCGTTCAGCCGGTAGAGGACAGCCATCCCGTCAAAGGCGACGCCGTCGGCGTGCAGCGCGCGAACCCGCTCGACGACGAAGTCGAGCTCGTCGGGGAGCGACGCGAACGGCCTCGCCACGGGCGCAGGCCCCGCGTCGCGCGCCGCCCGCAACGTCTTCGGCGCCCCGCCGAGCTTCGGGACGAGCCGATTCGCGAGCTCGAGCACCTCGGGCGTCGAGCGGTAGTTGGCCTCGAGCCGGACGACGGTCGCGTGCGGGTAGCGCTGAGGCAGCTCGAGCAGGTGGCGCGGCGTCGCCCCGGTGAACGCGTAGATCGCCTGGTAGTCGTCGCCCACAGCGCAGAGGTCGTCGCGCTCGCCGAGCCAGAGCTCGAGCAGCGTCTGCTGGAGCAGGTTCACGTCCTGGTACTCGTCGACGGTGAACGCGCGGTAGCGCGCCTGGACGACCCCGAGCGCGTCCGCGTCGCGCTCGTACAGCCCGACCGCGCCCGCGAGCAGGTCCTCGAAGTCCACCGAGCCGCGCTCCTCCTTGCGCCGCTCGTAGTCGCGGAACACGCGCTGCATCAGCTCCGGCGGGATCGGCGACTCGTGCTCGCCGAGCCCGTCGAGGTACGTCTCGGGGGTCAACCGGCGGTTCTTCGCCCACTCGACCTCGGTCGCGAGATCCGCCGCAGCAGTGAACTTGTAGGGCATCGGGAGCGAGTTACCGATCGCGCGGAGCGGCAGCACCTTCGACGAGAGGATTTTCAGGTTCGGCACCTTCCCGAAGTAGGAGAGCTGCGCGAGCGCCGCAGAATGGAAGGTCGCAGCACGCACGCGCTCGACACCCAGCGCTGCGAGCCGTGACCGCATCTCGCCCGCCGCCTTGTCAGTGAAGGTGACCGCGAGGATCTGCTCGGACAGGAAAGCTCCCGTCGCCACCTGGTTCGCGATCCGGTGCGTGATCGTGGTCGTCTTGCCCGAGCCCGCCCCGGCGAGGATGCAGACCGGCCCGCGGACCGCCTCCGCTGCCAGCCGCTGCTCCGGGTTCAACCCTCCGAGAATCCGCTGCTCGTCCATCAGGACGCTCAACCGTAGAGGCAGCACGGGACGGAGCCCGCCGGGCAGCGTTACGCCGGCGTGACGGGAGTCGAACGTGTCTGTGCCGATACGCGCACAGGCGCCTTGACGATCGACGTGAGGCGCGAGACGAGCTCGAGCGTGTCCCCCTCGGCGACGAGCCGCTCCAATGTGTTCAACTCATCCTCGAGCCAGGCGGGATCGACCGGCTCCCGGGTCGCGCGCGAGATCTTCGGGTACGGCGTCGGGTGCACGGTCTCACCGTCGTTCCAGAGCTCCTCGTGCAGCTTCTCGCCCGGCCTCGAGCCGACGAACTCGATCCGCACGTCGTTGCGACCCGAGAGCCGGATCATGTTCTCCGCGAGGTCGATGATCCGAACGGGCTCGCCCATGTCGAGCACGTAGACCTCGCCTCGACCGCCGATCGCGCCCGCCTGGACGACGAGCGACGACGCCTCGGGGATCGTCATGAAGTAGCGCGTCATGTCGGGGTGCGTGACGGTAAGCGGACCGCCGCGCTCGAGCTGACGCCGGAAGATCGGCACGACGGAGCCCGACGAGCCGAGCACGTTGCCGAAGCGAACCGCCACGAAACGCGTCGGGACGTCGTCGCGATGCCCGTACGTCTCGACGACCCACTCGCAGAGAGCCTTCGACTGCCCCATCACCGTCTTCGGGTTGACCGCCTTGTCGGTCGAGACGAGCACGAAGCGCTCCGCGCCAAACTCGACGGCGACGTCCGCGACGGAGCGGGACGCCAGCACGTTGTTGCGAACCGACTCGATCGGGTTCGCCTCCATCAGCGGCACGTGCTTGTACGCCGCGGCGTGGAAGACGACCTCGGGTCGGTAGCGCTCGAAGACCTGCCGGAGCTTCGTGCGGTTCCCGCAGTCGGCGAGCACCGGCACGCTCGCGGGGAACTCGCGCTCCTCGACGAGCTCGCGCTCGATCTCGAACAGGGGGGTCTCGGCGGAGTCCACGAGCACGAGCCGTGCCGGCTGGACGCGCGCGATCTGCCTGCAGAGCTCGGAGCCGATCGACCCACCCGCGCCAGTCACGAGCACGGTCTTCCCTGCGAGGTACGAGGCGACGGAAGGCAGGTCGATCTCGACCGGCTCGCGGCCGAGGACATCCTCGACCTGTACCGGACGGATCTGGGTCGCGAGGTCGAGGTCGCCGGCGATCAGCTCGTGAAGGCCCGGCAGCGTCTTCACGGGCACCCGCTCGGCGCTCGCCATCTCGACGATCCGCCGCCGGAACTCGCCGGGGGCGGACGGGACCGCGATCAGCACCTCGTCGGGCCGGTTGTCGCGCAGGATGTGCGGAAGATCGTCGGTCGTGCCGAGGACACGCACGCCGAGCAGGCGCATCCCACGCTTGCGCGGGTCGTCGTCGATGAGCCCGATCGGCGTCGAGGAGACGACCTTCGAGCGCTGGAGCTCCTGCACGATCAACCTGCCCGCGTCGCCGGCGCCGACGATCAGCACCTTCCTGCCGCGCGCAACGATCCCGCCCTTTGGACGCTCGATCACCGTTCGCGCGAGCAGGCGCGAGCCCGCGACCAGTGCAAGCAGCAGCAGCGGATCGACGAGCGCGACTCCGCGCGGCAGCCGCAGCCGCTCGACCGGGTAGAAGAAGTAGACCGCCGCGATCGCGAGCACGGACGCGACCGCGACACCCGCGAGCGCGCGCCACATGTCGCGCGTCGAGACGTAGCGCCACCAGCGTTGGTAGAAGCCGAACGCCACGAACACCGCGAGCTTGATCGCCACGACGAAGACGATCGTCTCGCGCAGCATCGACTCGTAGAAGCGCGGTACCTGGAAGTCGAAGCGCAGCTGGAACGCGAGGTACCACGCGGCGGCGATCAGCACCGCGCCGGCGGCGAGCTGCCAGAGCCGGTGCCGCGTGATGGGGATCAGTGCCGCTCCAGGTGGCCAGGTCGGAGTCCCGGGGGTCGCAAAGCAAGCGATGCAAGGACGCAGGGAGCGTTCGTACCTGAAAGGTACGGGCGCGACTGAGGACGCGGCAGCGCGCCGTCTTTGCGGTCGCCAGGGCCCGGGCTGATCATCTGGAGAGGCACTTAAACGCGGACGCCTACGGCGGAGCGGACGACGTCGACGACGCGCTCCTGGATCGCCGGGTCGATGCCGGGCCAGAGCGGCACCGAGAAATTGTCTGCGGCGGCGCGCTCGGTCTCGGGCAGCGACCCGCGCTCCCAGCCGAGGAACCGGAGCGCGGGCTGGAGGTGCAGCGGCGTCTTGTAGTACGTCGCGGACGCGATCTCAGCCTCGCCGAGCGCCGCGCGGATCGTGTCGCGCTCGGGCGAGCGGCAGACGAAGAGGTGGTAGACGTGGCCCGGCTCGTCGACAGGAAGCTCCACGAGCTCGCCGAGCCCGAGCTCCGCGTAGCGCGCGGCGGCCTCGCGCCGGCCGCGCGTCCACTCCTCGAGATGTTCGAGAAACAGGCGTAGGAACGCGGCCTGCAGCTCGTCGAGGCGCGAGTTGTAGCCGACGAAGTGGAAGTCGATCTTGTCGCGCGAGCCGTGGAACGCGAGCATGCGCACCCGCTCCCCGAGCTCGTCGTCGTTCACGGCGATGAGCCCTCCGTCGCCGAGGCAGAAGAGGTTCTTCGTCGGGTAGAAGCTGAAGGTCGACGCGATGCTCGTCCCGATCCCCGACGAGCCGAACGCCTGCGCGGCGTCCTCGATCACCGGGAGGCCGAGCTGCGCGAGCTCGCCGAGCGGCGTCGGGCGGCCGAATAGGTGGACGGGCATGATCGCCTTCGTCCGGTCGGTGACACGGGCGGCGACGTCCTCGGCGTCGAGGTTGAGCGTCGCCGGGTCGATCTCGGCGAACACCGGCGTCGCGCCGCGCCGAGCGATCGACTCCGCGGTTGCGTAGAACGTGAACGCCGGACAGATCACCTCGTCGCCCGGGCCGACCTCGAGCGCGTCGAGAACGAGCACGAGCGCGTCGGTGCCGTTCGCGACCCCGATCGTCCGCTTCACGCCGAGGTAGGCAGCTGCCTCCTGCTCGAAGGCCGCGACGTTCGGCCCGCGGATGAACGCTCCCGAGGCGAGCACCTCCTCGAACCGCGTCCGCAGCTCCTCGATCAGTGGCGCGTACTGCGCCTTGACGTCAACGAGCGGGATCTGCACGGCGAGAAAGGGTACTGGAGCGCCGACGGCGCACCAGCAGGTACGCCACGCCGAGCACGATCCCTGCCGCGACGGCGTAGTCCACGTAGTGGAAGTTCTCGTGGAACGTCTCCCAGCGCGTCCCGAAGGCGTAGCCGACCGCCGCGAACGCGATGCACCAGAGCGTCGAGCCCGCGAAGGTGAGGACCGTGTAGCGCCCCGGTGGGGCCCGGAAAACGCCGGCAGGGATCGAGACGAAGGAGCGGGCCACCGGCGTGATCCTGCCCATGAAGACGGCCCAGTCGCCCCAACGCTCGAACCAGCGCTCGGCCTTCGCGAGCTTCGGCGGCGAGAGATGGAGCCAGCGCCCGTGGCGCTCGAGGTAGGGCCGCCCGCCGTAGATCCCGATCGCCCAGCCGAGCACCGAGCCAATGGTGTAGCCAACAGTGCCGGCGAGCACCAGCGCGAGCCACGCGCCGAGACCCTGGTCGAACTCGTACCCGAAGAGCACGACGCCGGAGGCGAACGCACCTGCCGCGAGCGCTCCCGCGTAGACCATCACCAGCTCGCTCGCCGCCGGCAGCACGGCGTCCACGAGCATGAGCAGGAACACCGCGTAGAGGCCGTGGTCGCCGAGCAGCTCCGTGACCCTGTCGGTCACGACCGAGGTGACGGAGGCGACGACGAGCAACTAGCGGCGGGAGATCGTGAAGGGGGCGGTCAGCGAGACAGTTCCGATGCTGTTCGAAGCCGTGACCCTGAGCTGGTAGCGGCCGGCGCGCACGAGCGAACCGTACGTGCTGCGCCCGTTCCACGTGATCGTCTGAGGGCCGGCTGCGAGGCTCCGAGCCGACAACGTGCGCAGCGGCGAGCCCGAGGCGGTGAGGATCGTCCCGCGCACCTGCGCCGCACGGCTGAGCGTGAAGCTCCCGCGCACCGTGCCGCCGCGGCGCACCGAGCCGACGGTGAGCGACGCGAGCGTGTTGTTCAGCGAGAACGAGCGCTCGGCCTGCGACGCACGGCCGAGGTCGTCGGTCGAGTCGACGACGAAGCGCCAGTTCCCCTCGGGCGCAGTCGCGGCGAGGGGAAAGCGGTACGTGCCGACGGCGGTCTTCGGGCCGACGTCGACCGACTGCTCGCTCCCATCGGGTGCGACAAGCCGCGCGTTCACCGTCGAGGCCCGCACGATCTTGTAGGCGAGCGTCTGGCGGTCGTTGACGCCGTCGCCGTTCGGCGAGACGACGCCGAGCGACAGCTCGGGCACGTGGACGCCGTAGTAGAAGAGACTGAGGGACTCCGCGATCGAGCGCTCGCCGCCGGGATCTGAGGGACGGTTGAGCAGCGTGCCCTCGTACGCCATCGTCGCGGAGCCGCCGCCGTCGAGCGCGGACCCGGTCCACACGCCGAGGCGCATCAGGAGCAGCGCGAGCTCGAAGTTCGTCATCCCGACGCTATAGCCGGCGCGTCGCCCGTCCACCGTGACGAGCACGATGCGCCCGTCCTGCGTCTGACCGACCGCAGCGCGCGGCTGCCGGGGCACGAGCTGGTCGATCGTGAAGCCCTCGTTCGAGCGGAAGATCGGCCGTCCGTCGCGGACGAGCACCGGCACGCCGCCGACGGCGTCGACGAGCCCCGACCAGTCCGGCGTCAACGTCAGGCGGACGGTGACGTTCGAACCGACAGGCGCCTCGGTGGCGAGCCGCCCGGCGCCGGTCGCGCCGCGGCCGACGAGCACCGCGCCGCCCGGCGGGATCGGCGTCGCGCCCCCCTGCTTCGCCTGCACGACGGTGCCGACGAGGTCGCGAAGCGGCGCAGCGGCCGGGAACGGCGTCAGCACGACCTCGACCGTCTCGCCGGCCGCGGGCGTCGCCGGCCCGTAGGCCGACGTGTACAGCGCAGTTCCACCCGCTGCGGGATCCTTGTTCAGCACGAGCGGCCGGCGTTGCCCCGCGCCCTGCCACGTGCCCGCAAACTTGATGCGGTCGACCTGGAGCGTTCCGTCGGACGAGATCCCGGTGCTGGAACGATCCGGGTTCGGCGGCGAGGCGAGCACGCCGTTCATCAGCAGCAGGCCGCTCGGATACCCCACCGCCAGGTTGAAGAAGTCGCCGTTCACGCCGGCGACGGTCGCGGTCGTCGACAGGCGCCGCTGCATTTGCGTCACCTTCTCTCGCCCGACGATCGCGTCGTTCGAGAGGATCGGCTTGAGCGCGTAGAGCCCGACGGGACGGGGCGTGCGCAAGACGTGCGCAACGACGGGTCCGTGCGGTGTGAACTGCACCGTCCGCTCGTACGTCACGCCGGGCATGAGCAGGCGTGGCGTCTGCGCCTGCGACGACGGCGCAAGCGCGAGCGCCGCCAAAGCGGCTGCAAGGACAGCCTTTTTACCCACGACCCGCGCAGACGGTAGCGTAAGGCCCGGCCGGGTCGGCCGGGCCTTACGCGATGCTTACCTCGCGGTCAGTTCGTCGGAACCGTCACATCGACCCAGACCGCACGATGGTCCGAGGTCGGTGCCGGGAAGCCGAACCCGGTGAGGTCCGTGAGGTACGGGTACTCGTACGGGTCGCCGTCGTTCGGGTCGGTCGTCGGCCAGAAGACGCCCGCGCCGACGATCTGCATTGACTTCCGAGGGAGGACGTAGTCCGCCCTGAGGTTCCCCGGACCCGAGCAGGGCGGGAACGCCGGCGTATCGCAGAAGTCCGCGGTGTCGTACAGCGGATCGCTCCGGTGCCCGAGGTTCAGGTTGCCCTGGATGCTCGCCGCCCACGGGCCGCCCTGGCTCGTCGGCGTCACCTTCGAGTTGATCAGCGGGTGGTCGAGCAGCTGCTGGATCGAGCCCGGGATGCTGTCGCCGTCGAGGGGATCGGAGTTCTGGTCGCCCGCGATCACGAACAGCTCGCCGGGCTTGAGGCCGCCGCGAACACCGTGGTCGTCATAGATGTAGCGGGAGGACGAGCCGGGCGTGATGTAGTCGGCCCAGAAGCGGATCTCGTCGTTGTTCCGGCGGCCGTTCCGGTCCTCCAGCCCGTCGAAGACCGGCGGAGTCGGATGCGAGACCAGGAAGTGCACGGTCTTCTTGCCGATAGTGATCGGCAGGTCCCAGTGGCTCTTCGAGGAGAGGCGGAAGATCGCCGCCTCGGCGGGTGAGTAGAACGGCGTCGGCATCAGGTTGCCCGGCATGTCCGTCCACCGGAAGAGCTGGAACGTCCGCGCGGCGGCCGCGTCGATCGGGTACTTGGAGTACACGACCATCGCGAACTTCCCCGGGAACTCGCCGAACCCGAAGGCGTCATCGCCGTACCCGGGCGCCAACGGGGTCGAGACGACTCCACCGAAGTTGTTCAGGTCGAAGCCGGAGTGGATGCCCGTGTTCGACGCCGCGATGAACGAGTACGGGTACTCGATCGGCGCGGCGCCGTGCTGCGAGACCTCCAGGTAGTTGTCTCGGAAGAGGTCGACGGGCCGCTGCGGGTTCGTGGCCCAGTAGTCGAACTCGTTGATCAGGAGGACGTCCGGCCGGTAGCGCTGGATCGTCTCTGCGACGTTCTTCGCCTGCTGGTTGTTCGGTGTCGAAAGATCGCTCGCCAGCTGACCTTCGAAGAACCGGTTGAGCGACGCGTTGAACGTCGAGAAGCGAACGTCCGCGTCCTTCGCCTGTGCGGCCGGCGCCAGCACGAGCGCGCACAGAACCGCAAACACCACTCTCTTCATCTCAAGCTCTCCCCTCGTAGGTGCCGGAGAGGGTCTACCTTGTCGGGAGCCGATTTGCAACTCGCATTCCCCCGCCTTTCACCAAGCGTGAACGCTCAGTGCAGGAAGAACGGCGGGTTGTCCAGCGCCGCGTCCGCGACGATCGCGATCACGTAGCCGACGACGAGCAGCAGGCCCGTCACGAGATGCAGTTGGATGTTCTTGCCCATCGCGGGCATCAGCGCGTACGGCTGGTCGTACGACTCGCGCAGCGCCCGCACGACCGGCAGCGCGAGCGGCGCCGCGAGCAGCGCGATCAGCGTCGGGCGAACGATCAGGTCGGTCACCGCGAAGACGACGATCAAGACAAACGTGACGACGACGGCGAGCTCGTACGCCCGGACCACTGCCTCCTTCGACCAGCGCACGGGCAGAGTCCGCTTCCCGCTCGCGGCATCGCCGACGCGGTCGGGCACCTCGTTCACGTAGAGGATCAGCGCGATCAGGATCGCGACCGGCAGCGACGCCAGTGCCGGCTCGAGCGCGTACGCGCGAGCCTGGACGAAGTAGGCGCCCAGCGCCATGATCGGGCCGAAGCCGATCGCGACAGCGACCTCGCCGAGACCGCGGTGCACGAGTCGCAGCGGCGGCGCGGTGTAGAAGAACCCGATCAGCGCACCGGCGATGCCGAGCCACAGCAGATCCCACCCGCGCAGCGCGGCGAGCAGCACGCCGATCCCGATCCCGACGGCGAAGAACGCCGACGCCATCAACGCCATCGTGCGCATGCTGACGAGCCCGTAGAGGATCACGCGCGAGCCGCCGCTGAACTGCGTCGGGTTGACGTTCGCCTCGTCGGAGCCGCTCTGCGTGTCGAAGACGTCGTTGAAGACGTTGACGCCGAGGTGGATGGCGGCGCCACCGACGAGCGTGAGCAGCGCGAGCCACCAGTTGAAGCCGTTGACGTACGCGGCGACCGCGATCCCGAGCAGGATCGGCACGAAGGTCGCGGACAGGAACGGAAGCCGCGTCGCGCGCAGGAACAGCCAGCCGAACGAGAGCTTTGGTCGTACGTCACGGCCGGTCTCGGCGGAGACCTGCTCGAAGTAGCGCCGGGCCTGAGGCACGCTGCGCTCGGAGTACTCGAAGAAGGGAACCTCCTCCTCGTCCCAGCCGAGGGCCCGGTCGGGTGTCAGCACCAGTTCGTCGCCGTCGGCGCGCGCGAGCTTCCCCCACAACGACACGTACCTGCGCTCGTCGTAGCCGATGCCGGGCTGTGGCCTGATGTGGCTGAAGACGACGTTGACCTGCTCGCCGATCGGCGGCTGCACCTCGTCGCCGGCGACCGCGCGGAGCGCGACGACACCGCGCTCCGCATCGGCGCGGAAGTCCGTCGCGACCGAAAGTGGGTAGCCCTCGCCGTCGACGAACACGATCACGGCGTGCTCGAAGCGGTCGCCCAGTCCCGCGAGGAGCTCGGACGACGGTTTCAACGCGCGACCCCGGCGAGCTCGAAGACCTGCGGCGCGCGGTCGGTGCGTCCGTCCTCCCAGAGGAAGGCGCGCCGTGGGCTGATCTCGATCACCGCGCGCTCGAAGAACAGCGGTAGCGCGACGCGCTTGCCGAGAAACATGTCGATCACCGGCTCCTTCTCCCGCCACAGCGGCAGGACGCGCTCCCAACCGGCGTGGAGGTCGCTGTCGTCGACGACGGCGTCGCCCTGGATCGTCGCACGGTGAAAGCGCTCACCCGTGACCGCGACCGGGTCGCTGATCGCGAGGGACACCTTCGGGTTCGCCTTGATGTGCTCGAGCTTGCGAGAAAAGAGCACGCTCGACGTGAGGTAGATCAGCTCGCCGTCGTAGAACGGGATCAGCGGGTGCGTGACGAGCCGGCCCTCGTCGTCGAGCACAGTGAGCTCGCCGACGAGTGCGGTCGCCAGCAGCTCTTCGATCGGCTCGGGAAGCACGCCCACGCTCCGGACGATAGTGGAGCGCGACGGGTTTGTGGCGCGCTTCCCGGCTAGGACTTGCGCTCGATCACGATGTGCGTGAGCGCCTCCAGGCGGGGCTCGTCCCGTAGGAGCTCTCGCGCCTGGCGCACGTAGTCGAGCGCGACATCTCGCGAGCGCTCGAGCGCACCGGTCGCGGCGACGCGCACGAGGGCGCCGTCGACCGGTCCGCCGGCGAGCGCCAGGCGAACGACGTCGTCCTCGCGAGCCGCCAGGAGCAACGGCAGGGTCGGCGTCCCCTCGCGGAGGTCGGTGCCCGCGACCTTGCCGGTCTCGATCGTGTCACCGGAGCAGTCGAGGATGTCGTCGACGATCTGGAAGGCCATCCCGAGCGCCAACCCGAACCGCCCGAGCCGTTCGTCGCGCGAGCCGAGCAGGCAGGCCGCCTCGAAGAGCTTCCCGGTCTTCAGGGCGATGCGCTCGAAGTACGCCTCCTCGGTCGTGGTCGCGTCGTGCTGCTGGGAGCGCTGGAGCGCCTCGCCGCGCGCAAGCGCGAGGCACGTGTCCGCGAGAATCCGCACGCCCTCGAGATCGCCCGCCTCGGCGAGCTCGGCGAACGCGTTCGCGAAGAGGTAGTCGCCTGCGGCACGAGCCGCACCCGCGCCGTGCGAGTGCCAGACCGCCTCCCGCCCGCGTCGCAGCTCCGCGCCGTCGACCAGGTCGTCGTGCACGAGGGTCGCGGTGTGCACGAGCTCGACCGCGACACCGCCGCGAAGTGCCCGCTCGCGATCCGTCGACGTGAGGTGCACGAGCAGCGGGCGGAGCCGCTTGCCGCCGGCGTCGAGCGCCTCGGTCCCCATGCGCGCGACCACGCCCGGGTGCCTGGCGCTCGCGTGCCGCAGGCGCGCCTCGAGCTCGTCGAGATACGGCTCCGCCTGGAGGAGCACGGCCTGCGCCTTCATCGACGTCCCACGTGGAGCGAGACGATGCCTCCGGCGAGCAGCCGGTAGCTCACGTCGGCGAAGCCGGCGCGCCGAAGCGCGTCGGCCAGGTCGTCCGGGCCGGGAAAGCGGCGCACGCTCGCGGGCAGATAGCTGTAGGCGACGCCGCCGGGAAGGGCCTTCCCCGCGAGCGGAACGACCACGTCGAACCAGAGCCGGAAGAACGGGCGCAGCACACCCTTTGGCCGTGTTATTTCAAGGACCGCGAGCCGGCCGCCGGGCCGCACGACGCGTGCGAGCTCGCGAAGTCCCGCGTCGAGGTCGTCGACGTTCCGGATCCCGAAGCCGATCGTGGCGGCGTCGAAGGCCGCGTCGCCGAACGGCAGCGCGAGCACGTCTCCGCGAACCCATTCGATCGCGTCCGACTTTCGTCGCGCACGCTCGAGCATCCGCTCGGAGAAGTCGAGGCCGGTCACTTCGCCGCCCGCTTCGCGGGCGGCGATAGCAAGGTCCCCGGTTCCACACGCCGCATCCAGCACCCGATCTCCGGTCCCGACGACGCTCGCTGCCGCGAGCCTCCGCCAGTGGCGGTCCATCCCCATCGTGATCGCGCGGTTCATCGCGTCGTAGACCGGTGCGATCCGGTCGAACATCGCGCGGACGCCGTCGGGCGAGAGCGTCCCGGAGGCGCGGGTTATGCCGGAGACGCCGTCCATGGGCGGCTCACTTGCCGCCCTTGGATTCGGCGAGGAAGGTCGCAAGCGCGGTCAGGTTCTCGTCTCCGAGATTCTCGAACGAGGGCATGACGTTGTTCCCGAACGCCGACGGATTCGCCACGTAGCGCTTGAAGTAGTCCACGCTCTGGCCGGACGAGCCGATGTCCGAGAGCTCGGGCGCGCCGGCGTTCGCCGACCCCGAGCCGAGGTAGACGTGGCACTGGAGGCAGCCGACCTGCGCGAAGATCTCGGCGCCGCGGCGGGCTTCCGGCGAGAAGCCTCCTTGCTGGGCCGACCAGTCGTCCACGGCCGCGACCGCCTCGCTCCCCAGCGACTCGCGCGCGGTCGCGCCCTTGTAGGTGAGGACGCCCATCGAGACGGCGGTCAGCACGGCGGCGATCACCGCGACGGGGCGACGCGAGAGCCGGCGCTCCTGCCTGCGGTCGATGAACGGAACCGCGAACAGCAGGATCATCAGGATCGTCGGGATCCCGACCGTTCCGAGAATGACCGACTCCGGCCACTTGAAGATCCGGAGCAGGTAGAAGAGGAAGTAGAAGTACCAATCCGGGCGCGGGATGAAGTTCGTCGTCCCGGGGTCCGCCTCGTCGGAGTACCACGGCCCAATCTCCCCGGGGGTCGTGCCGTCCGCGGTGAAGTACCAGACGCAAGCGAGCGCGATGATCACCGCAACGACGACGAGACTCATCACCGTGTCGTGGAACATCGCGTAGGGGAAGAACGGCTTACCCTCGCGCTGGACGTCCTCCTTGTAGCGCTTGAAGCCTTCCCGGCGCTCGTCGGCGGCGCTCACTCGCGGCCCCCTCGTGTGAGCCCGGAGCGACCGTTCGGCTGCTCGGGCGGTCGCTCGCGCCCGGCCGCGACGCTCGACCACGGCGGCGACGAGACGCCCAGCCGCGCGACGAGGTACAGGTGCAGCCCGATCAGGGCGAACAGCGCCCCGGGGACCAGGAGCATGTGCAGCGAGTACCAGATCGAAAGCGTGTTGGTACCGATCTCGGCCCCGCCGCGCAGGAACTGCGCGAGGAACGGCCCGAGGAACGGGGCGCTGGCGTTGATGTTGACCCCGACCACGGTCGCCCAGTACGCCGTCTGGTCCCAGGGCAGCAGGTAGCCGGTGAACCCCTCGAGCATGCCGGTGATCAGCAGCGCTGCGCCGACGATCCAGTTCAGCTCGCGCGGGTACTTGTACGCACCGAACAGGAAGACGCGCGCCATGTGGAAGAACATCAGAATGATGAAGACGCTCGCGCCCCAGCGGTGCATCCCGCGCACGAGCCAGCCGAGCGTCAGGTCGTTCGTGATGTGCTGGATCGACTCGTACGCCTTGTCCGGGTCCGGCTGGTAGTACATCGCGAGGATCACGCCGGTCCCGGCCTGCACGAGGAACGCGGTCAGCGTCGCCGAGCCGAGCGTGTGCCACCAGCTCGAGTCCCGCGGCACCTTGCGGAACAGGAAGTACTTGACGCCGCCGACGATGCCCGAGCGCTCCTCGAGCCAGTCGAGCGGGTAGAGGAGAAGCGGAACGAGCTTCGAGTGCTTGCGCTTGCGAGGAGCGGCGGTCGCCATCAGTTCGGCGGCTCGAGCGGGTAGAGGATCGATTCGGGCCCGTCCACGTGGACGCTCGGGTTGACCCAGTCGTACGCGTGGATCACGGCCTCAGACCCCGTACCGTCGACCTCGCCGACGGAGTACGGCTCGGTCAGGACGAGGCGACCGTCGCGAATCAGGAAGCGGTAGCGGTCGAGCGCGCGCACCGGCGGGCCGGCCACGCGGTTGCCCTCGGTGTCGTACTGGCCGCCGTGGCACGGGCAACCGAACCCGGACGCGGCCTTCGTCGGCGTGAGCGAGACCGGCGCGCCGCCGTCCACCTTGACCAGCTGCTTCTGGTCCTCGAGCGAGAGACCGTTGACCTGCACCGGGCAGCCGAGGTGGACGCAGCGGTTCGAGAGGATCGTGAAGCTCGGCACGCCGTCCTTCAGGCCGTTGTTGCGGACGTACGCGGTGCGCCGGGAGACCTCTCCCGCCTCGGGGTCGCTCAGGAAGGTGGCGACGACGAAGTCGCCCTCCGGATAGTCCTCGATCGGTCCGATGTCGACGTCGTCGTGACCCTGGCCGACGAACGCGGGCAGGACCGCGAAGCCGGCGACCGGGAGGGCGACCATGCCGGTGATCACGCCCCCGAGCCCGAGCGTCGCCAACCCGAGGAACGTGCCCCGGCGGTACAGCTCGGGATCCTCCTCGTCGACGACGTCCACCGCGGCCGGCTCGGCCGCTTCGACGACCTCCGTCGTCGACTCCCCGCCGGTCACGGCGTCGCGCACCCAGACGAACCCGAACGAGACCATCAGGACGGCCCCGACGGCGGCGGCCGACCAGCTGCCGATCACGAGGCCGACGAGCGCGACCGCCAAGCCGATCGCGAAGCCGAGCGGCCACAGGCTCGGAGCGGGCCCGTGAGGCGATCCAGCCGGCCCCTTGGTCTCGACCACTAGTGCGTCACCCGTCGCGCCGGCGTTCGAGGACGTACCGAGTGAGCTCGCCGAGCGCGATCACGCCGATGAAGACGAGCCCGACGATCAGCATCGCCGTGATCACCTTCTGCCCCTCCTCGGCGGCGTCGGCCCCCTCGAAGAGCGGGAGAATCGCTGCTGCGAGTGTGCTCACAGCGCGTGAATCTATCCGACGAGCCGGGCGTGCGCTGCCAGTGCGCCCTCGCGCGCGGATTGCTCCGCGACGCCCCCGCCGAGGCGCTCCGCGGTTTCGGCCCAGGCCTCGCCGTCGCCGGGCGCCCCTTCCGCGCGCAGGTGCGCGCAGCGCGAGATCAGCTCGGCGAGCTCGCGGATCGCCTCGACGTCGCCGAGCTCCGCGATCCGCACGAGCCCGTGCGCGTAGAGGTAGTCCCCGAGGAGGAGCGCGACGTCCGGATCCTGCGGATCGAAGAGGCGAGCCGTGCCGTAGTGCACGAGGTAGCCCTCGTAGATCGTCTCGAGCCCGAGCGCGTACCGCTCGTCGGCGAGCGGGGAGAAGATCGCCTCGGGCTCGTACTCGGCACGAAGCGCGTCGCCCCAGAGCGGGCTCTCCTGCTCTGCTTCAGACGCGAGCGTCTGCCAGAGCATCGCGCGCGGCCTCCACGGTCTTGTCGATCTCCTCGTCGCCGTGCGCGAGCGAGACGAACATCGCCTCGTACTGCGACGGCGCGACGTACACGCCGCGCGAGACGAGCCCACGGAAGAGCTCGTCGTACCCCGGCCGGAAGAGGGTCAGCATCCCGCCGACGCGCTGCACCTTGCCGAACGGGCGCAGCCCGCGCTCGAGCTTTGCCGCACGCGTCTCGAGCTCCTCGTACACGGCGGGGTCGCGCAAGCGGCGGAGCACGGACAGCCCGGCCGCGGTCGCGAGCGGGTTGCCGGAGAGCGTGCCGGCCTGGTAGACGTCGCCGCCCGGCGCGAGTCGCTCCATCGCGTCGGCGCGCCCACCGAACGCGGCGAGAGGGAGGCCACCGCCGACGATCTTCCCGAGGATCGTGAGGTCCGGCTTGACGCCGAAGCGCTCCTGGGCGCCCCCGCGCGCCACACGGAAGCCGGTGATCACCTCGTCGAAGATCAGCAGGGCGCCGGACGCGTCGCAGAGCGCGCGCAACGCCTCGAGGAAACCGTCGGCCGGCGGGACGACGCCGAGGTTCCCGGCGACGGGCTCGACGATGATCGCCGCAAGCCCTTCGCCGTACCGTTCGACGGCTGCGGCCGCTGCATCGATGTCGTTGTACGGCGTGACGATCGTGTCGCGCGCTGCGCCGGTCGTCACGCCCGCGCTCGCAGGGATCCCGAGCGTCGCGAGCCCCGAACCGGCGGAGACGAGCAAGGCGTCGGAGTGGCCGTGGTAGCCGCCCTCGAACTTGAGGATGCGGTCGCGAGCCGTGAACGCCCGCGCCACACGAATCGCGCTCATGGCGGCCTCGGTCCCCGACGAGACCAACCGAACCATCTCGATAGAGGAAATCGCGTCAGCGATTTCCTCAGCCAGCTCTACCTCCCGCTCGGTCGGCGCGCCGAAGCTCGTTCCGTCGCGCGCCGCGTCGGTGATCGCGTCGATCGTCTCCGGGTCCGCGTGCCCGAAGACGAGCGCGCCCCACGACATCACCCAGTCGACGTAGCGCTTGCCTTCGACGTCCTCGAGGTAGGCGCCCTCCCCGCGCGCGACGAAGAACGGGTCGTCGTCGCCGACCGCTCGCCACGCGCGGACGGGCGAGTTGACACCGCCGGGAATCAGACGCCGCGCGCGGGCGAACAGCGCCGAGCGCGTGCCGAGAGTTCCCTTCATGGCCCGGCCTCGTCCCCGGGGCGCGCTGGGTGGTGCGAGGCAAGGACGCAGGGAGCGTTCGTATCCGCAGCGATACGGGCGCGACTGAGGACGCCGCATCGCGCCGCCCAGCGCGTTCCGGGGGCACAGCGCCGGGTCGTGAAGGGAGCTCTTACAGCCACGTGGCCAGTTCCTTCGTCCAGTACGAGATCACGAGATCGGCGCCGGCACGCTTGATCGCGGTCAGCGACTCGACCGCCGCCGCGCGCTCGTCCAGCCAGCCGTGCCGCGCACCCGCCTTGACCATCGCGTACTCCCCGGAGACGTTGTACGCCGCGAGGGGAGCGTCGAATCGCTCCCGTACCGCGCGGATCACGTCGAGGTACGGCAGCGCAGGCTTGACCATGATCACGTCGGCACCCTCGGCGAGGTCGAGCTCGCACTCGCGCAGCGCCTCGCGAACGTTCGCCGGGTCCATCTGGTACGAGCGACGGTCGCCGAACGAGGGCGCCGACTCGGCCGCCTCGCGGAACGGGCCGTAGAACGCGGAGGCGTACTTCGCCGAGTACGCGAGGATCGGAGTCTCGGGCAATTGCTCGCGGACCGCCGCGACACGGCCGTCCATCATGTCGCTCGGGCAGACGGCGTCGGCGCCGGCCTCGACGTGCGAGACAGCCGCGCGCGCGATCAGCTCGAGCGACTCGTCGTTCGCGATCTCGCCGTCGCGGATCACGCCGCAATGACCGTGTGACGTGTACTCGCAGAGGCAGACGTCCGTGAGCAGCAGCAGCTCCGGAAACCGCGGCCGCAGCTCGCGAAGCGCGCGCTGCACGACTCCGTCTTCATCCCACGCGCCGGAACCTTCCTCGTCCTTCTCGTCCGGGATGCCGAAGAGGATCACCGCCGAGACGCCCAGGCGCTCGAGCTCCTCGACCTCCTTCGAGAGGTCGGTGACCGAGAAGCGGCCCATCGGCGGCAGCTCGGCGTTCTCGCGCGTGTCCGGGCCGACGAAGAGCGGCTGGACGAAGTCGTCGAGGTCGAGCCGCGTCTCGCGGACCAGCGAGCGGAGCGCGCGGGTTCTGCGCAGCCTGCGGAGGCGGGTGTTCGGGAAAGCGCTCACGCAGTCAATCTTCGCATCAAGGCACGTGCCGCCGCGAACAGCGCCACCCCGATCGCCAAGAGCCAGCCCGCCTCGACCAGCGCCGTTCGCCACGGATCGACGTCGTAGAGGAGCGTGTCGAAGAGCCTCACCTCGTGCGCGAACGGCAGCGCGTCGCTCACCCAGCCGGCTGCGGGGGCGGCCTCCCGCGGGACGATCCCGAGAAAGACCATCGGGAGAACGACGAGGACCGCAACGAGGGTCGCCGAGCGAGCTTCCCGGGCAAGCGTCGCAACGAGGGCTCCGAAGGCGCCCGCAACCGCGCCGGCCAGGAGCAGCGCGGGCACGAGCGCGGGTACGCGCGACCACGGCTCGCCGCCCTGGACGCCTGCGGCCTCGACCGCGACCCCGAACGCGACGGCCACTCCGAGCCCGAGCACGGCGGCGACGAGGGCAGCGAGCGAGACCTTCGACGCAAGCACCTCTCCGAGCGACGCAAGCCCGCGGGCGAGACGCTGGAGCACGCGCTCGTCGCGCTCCGCCGCGAGCGCCGCAGCGGCGAGAACAGCGGCGAGGAAGGTCGTCACGAGCGCGAGCGCGTGAGCCTGGACCTGCGCCGAGAGCGCCCACGTTCGTCCGGCCGCGGAAACGGTTTCGAGCTCGATCGGGTTCGCGGTCGCCTCGAGCGCGTCGTCGGTCTGGTCGAGAGCGAGCTGCGCGACCTCGATGAACTCGCGCACCTCCGGGTCGCTCACGCGGCTCTCTGCACGCTCGAGGCCGAGCACGTCGAAGCGCCGACCGAGGAACGTTCCCGTCCCGCCGTGCAGGAGCAGGTCGACGTAGTGCAGGTTCGCGGCGATGAACGCGTCCTGCAGCTCGCGGTTCAGCGAGTAGACGAGCGCCTGCATCTGCTGCGTCACGCGCGAGGCGAGCAACCCACGCGTCGTCTCGAGCTCGAGCCGAGGGCTGCGCTGCATCGCCTTCAGCTGCGCGACGAAGCCGGCCGGGACGCGGACGATCGCGACGACCTTGCCGTTGCGAAGCTGCCGCTCGGCCTCGTCGCGGTCGAGCGGCACGAGCACGACGTCGTCGCTCACTCGGCGGATCGTGCGCTCGACGTGGAAGGTTCGACCGCCGATCTCGACTGTCTCCGGCAGGTTGTCGTCGTCGACGAAGGCGACGCGAGGCTTCGCGTTCGCGTAGCCGGCGACGAGCGCGAGCAGGAGCGCGATCAGGAGCGGGTACGAGACGAGCACCGCGAGCAGCAGCGGCGACCGCCGCAGCACGCGCAGGTCCTTCCGCAGCAAGAGCGCCGCGCGCCTCACTCGACGTGGCCGCCGTGGAGCTGCACGACGCGGTCGGCGCGCTCCGTCTCTTCGTGCAGCTGGGTCGCGAAGACGACGGCGCCGCCGTCGGTGCAGAGAGCCGCCACTTGCTGCCAGAGCGCCGCGCGCCGGTCGTCGTCGAGCGCCGCGGTGGGCTCGTCGAGCAGGAGCACGCGAGGGTCGCCGAGGAAGGCGAGCGCGAGGTTCAGCCGCTGTCGCTGGCCGACCGAAAGCTCGGCGGCCGGGCGCTCCGGGAGGTCGACCCCGACGACAGGTGCGCGTGCGAGCCGCGCGAACAGCTCGACGTTCTCGCGGGGGGTGAGCCTCGAGTAGAGCGCCGGCCGCTGAGGAGCCCAGCCGGTCGACACGCGCCGCTCGACACTGCCCGTCGACGGCTCGAGCGCGCCGGCCAGCACGGACAGCAGCGTCGACTTGCCCGCGCCGTTCGGCCCGACGAGCGCGACGAGCTCTCCGCTCGCGAGGTCGAAGTCCGTCTCGTGCAGCGCGACGTGCGCGCCGTAGCGCCGGGAGACGCCGCGGGCCTGGATCAACGGCGAGCGGCCTTGGGCGGCTCGAGCTCCACCTCGACGGGCACGGCCCCGGGCTCCCACCGATCGAGCGCGACGCGGCTGCCGAAGAACTCCCAGATCGCGCGGCCGGCGGCGAGCGTGGGCAGGGCGACCAGGACGCCCGGCAGGCCGTAGACCTCTCCGCCTGCGAGCAGACCGAAGATCACGAGCAGCGGGTGCAGGCGCAGCGCGCTCCCCATCACCTTCGGGATCACGATGTGCCCTTCGATCTGGTGGATCGCGAGGAAGAGCAGCACGACCCAGAGCGCGGAGAGTGGGTCGACGACGAGGCCGTACAGGACCGGTGGGATCGCGCCGAGCCAGGGACCGAGGTACGGGATCAGCTCTGCAACTGCGACCCAGGCACCGAAGAGGATCGCGTAGGTCTCGAAGCCTTCCGGGAGCCACCCGATCATCCCGAGCAGCCAGAGCGCGACGCCGGCGCTCGTCCCGATGATCGCGGACACGAGCAGCTGCCCCTTCACGTAGCCGCCGACAGCCGCCTCGATGCTCGGCAAGAGCGACGGGGACCCCATCGGCGGCGGGAACCGCCGGTCGAGCACCGCATGCAGGCGGTTGAAGTCGAGGAGCATGTAGACCGAGACGACCAGCACGAGGACGAGCCCGAAGAGGAACGCGAAGATGCCGAGCGCCGCCCCCTCGGCCCAGTCGATCGCCGTGCGCGTCGAGCGCTCGACGTTGAGGTCCCTGAGGAACGAGCGGCCCTGCTCCTCGATGCGGATCCGCCCGAGCCGGTGGTCGTCGAGCCACACCTGGAGGCGGTCGACGTCGCGTTCGGCGGCGGTGTTCCCGGTCTGTCCGTCCTCGGTCGTAACGTAGGCGTCGATCCGGTCCGACGCGCTCTGGGACTGCTCGACGACGACGGTCGCCAGGGCCACCACCGCGATGACAAGCCCCGCGGCAAAGGTCAGGTACACGATCGCGACCCCGAAGCCGCGCGGGATCCGGGCCCTCGCGAGCGCCCGCACCAGCGGGTTCAGGAGCAACGCCACGAGGGCGGCCACGAGGAAGAGGAAGACGGCGTGACGGACCGCGCCGGCGACCGCCCAGGCGAGCAGGAGCACGAGCGGGAGGGTGACCAGCTGGATCCAGCGCGGGATCTGGATCGGGGCGGGTTGGCGGCTTCCGCCGACGACCGGAGGCGGCGTTTCCGCCATGAGCGCGATGCTACCGCGCGCTCCCGCCGAGCCCCAGGGCCAGTCTGGGACTGGTCTTTCGCCGAGGACGGCAACCTCGCGCTCGACCGTCACGATCTGTGGGAGGAAATCCCCGCCGCTCCGCGCTTGCGTTTGTTACAAAGTCCGCCTGTGGCCGCTTCCTTGCAGCAGCGCGGGGTGTCCACTACGGTCCCCGCGATGCCCCAGCCTCCTGGGCCTGCTCGTCGTGCCCGCAGGGCACAGCGCCGCTCCGCGCACCGGCTCCGCCGGTTCGCCGGGCTGACCGCCGTCGCCGCGGTCGGCGTCGTCACGCTGCTCGTGACCGCGTTCGGGCCCGACGGGGCCCAAACCGCCGCACGCTCCGCGCCGGCACCGGCCGACCGCCTGCTCCCGTCCGGCCCGCCGGAGCCGCTCGTCGTGGCGACCCAGGGCGCCCTTCGCGTCCAGTTGCCGATCGAGCAGAACCGCGTCACCGCGATCGGCTACCACGGAGGCTCGTCGGGCTCGCTCGCGCTGCACCCGCTCGGCCGCCGCGGCAACCAGGGCCTCATCGGAAGGTTCTTCGACCGCGTCTTCGGCTCCGGCGACTCGAGCATGACCTGGTACCAGCTCCAGGGCAGCACCGGCTCGTCGACCTCGGCGCTCGCGGTCGGCGCTGCGCCGGACACCGACGTCTACTCGCCCGTCGACGGGACGATCGCGGGGATCACCGACTACGTGCTCAACGGCCGGACGCAGGGCAAGCGCATCGACATCCGCCCGCTCGCCGCGCCCGCGCTCATCGTCTCGATCACGCGGCTCTCGGCCGACCCTGCGCTGACCGTCGGCTCGTCCGTCGCGGCGGGGAGGAACCGGCTCGGCGAGGTGCTCGACCTCTCGCGGCTCGAGCGCCAGGCGCTCGCGCGCTACACGCAGGACGCCGGGAACCACGTGACCGTCCAGGTCTTCCCGGCCACCGCCCTCGCACTCCCCTGACAGCCGCAAAAAGTGCTGCGCACTTTTCGCGGTCGATGAGATGAACATTCTCTTCATCGCCGACGTCGTCGGAGTCCCCGGACGGACGGCGCTCGAGACTCGACTCGCAGATCTCCGCGAGGAGCTCGACGTCGACCTCTGCGTCGTGAACGGCGAGAACGCCGCCGACGGCGTCGGGTTGACGCCGAAGCTCGCGCGGAAGCTGCTCGAGTTCGGCGCAGACGCGATCACGCTCGGCAACCACACGTGGCGGCGGCCCGACCTCGCGCCGTGGATCGACTCCGAGCCGCGCGTCGTGCGGCCGGCGAACCTCTCGCGCCACGCGCCCGGCCGAGGGCTGACAGTCGTGGCGGCACGCGACGAGACGCCCGTCGCCGTGATCAACGTGATGGGCAACCTCTTCCTTGACCCCGCGTGCGGCCCGTTCGAGTTGATCGACGACCTCGTCGACGAAGCGCGCGAACAGACGCCCGTGATCCTGGTCGACATGCACGCGGAGGCCACGAGCGAGAAGGTCGCGCTCGCCCGCTGGCTCGACGGGCGTGTGACCGCGGTGCTCGGCACGCACACGCACATCCAGACGAACGACGCGCGCGTTCAGCCGGGTGGCACGGCCGCGCTGACCGACGCCGGCATGACAGGGCCGCACGACTCGGTGATCGGGGTGACCGCAGAGCAGGCGATCTCGCGGATGCGCACCGGGCTGCCGGTTCGCTTCGAGACGGCGCACAACGACGTGCGGATCGAAGGGGCGCTCGTCGAGTGCGGCGCCGACGGTCGCGCTACGCGCTGCGAGGCGATCCGCGTGCAGGTTCCCTGACGATCCGCACGAGCGTCGCGAGCAGCGCGACCAGCAGCAGGTCCCGCGCAAGGACGAGCCACGACACCCGCGGGTCGAGCTCGCGCACGAGGTCCCAGTAGCGGAACGGGAACCAGAGCTGCGTGAAGACGAGCGCGGCGGCGAGCATCGCGTTCGCGCTCGGGCGTCGGGCGAGGACGACGACCGGCACGAGCCAGATCAGGAACTGCGGCGAGAGCACCTTCCCGAGCGCGACGAAGGCGGTGACGGTCGCCGCGGCGTAGACGGCGAGCGCCGCAGGCGAGGGCGTCTCCCTCGAGCGCGCGAACCGGAGCCAGAGCCACGCGAGCACCCCGATCTGCGCGGCCGACAGCGCGACCGCGAGCACGTCGGCGCTGGTCCCGACGAGGTTCTGCGAGCCGTGGCTCGAGCCCACCTCGACGCCGGCGCCGAAGAGGTCGTGCGCGGCGAGCAGGATCGCCGAGCCGAGACTCTCGATCTGGAGCGGCCGCGACAGCTGGCGCCCGACGCTCCGCAGCACTCCCTCAGGCGCGAGAACGGCGAACGGGAGATAGGCGGCGAGCGGGACACCGACCGCGAGCACCGCGCAGACGATCCCCTCTCGGCGCCCGCGGCGCCGCCACACGTACGCGACGGTGAGCGGGAGGAGGACGACGGGATACAGCTTCGCCGCGATCGCTGCGCCGAGTAGGCCGTGACCGAGCCGCATTCGATCGTGCACGAGCGCGGCGAGCGCGAAGGACGCGAGCATCGCCGGCCAGAGGTCGAAGCGCGTCAGGATCACCGACCCGATCGCAAGCGGAGAGAGCGCGACGAACGCGAGCGTTCCGAAGCCGAAGCCGAGGCGACGTCCCGCGAGCGCCACCGCGACGACGACGCCGCAACCGCAGAGCGCCATCAGCCACTCGAAGGCGATGCGGAAGTCCGAGTCCGCGAGCGCAGGCACGAGAAACACGGGCAGAGCGCCGGGCGGGTACTCGACCGCGAAGTCGCGGTAGGGAACCTGGCCCGCCTCCATCGCCTCGCCGTAGCTCTCGTAGACCGGCGTGTCGACGATCTGCTCGCGCTCGTAGAAGCCGACGTGCAGCACTCCCCATGCGACGAGGAACAGCAGCACGGCGAGTGCCGTGCGCCGAAGGTCAGGGGTCCGAGCGGTCACGGGCGAGCAGCGCGAAGGTCACGAAGGGGAAGAACCACGGGAGGTAGAGGTAGAACCAGTGCGTCAGCACGAGCTCGAACCCGGCGATCAGGGCCGCGGTCAGAGCTGCGAGTTGCAGCGGCGACTTCCGACGTGGAACGAACGCGGCCGCGAGCGCGCCCGCGAGCACCAGCGCCTTCACGAATTGGTGCGGCAGGTGGAGGTCCGGGACGCCGCGCGCGTGGTACTGCCCCCAGTCCCAGATCGAGAACGGCGACTCGCGCCCGAGCTGCCAGCCGAGCGTGCGGTCCCAGAACGTGCGCGCCGCGTCGAGCACGTTCGGCTCGAGAAGCAGGACCGAAAACGCGAGCACCATGCCCGCGAGATAGCCGACGAGATAGCGCGCTACTCGCCGCGTGTTCCACTCCGGGTACGTCGCCCAGAGCGGCGCGACGACGAGCGCAGCGAACTTCGTCCAGCCGGCCAGCGCGGCGAAGCCGCCCCGCAGCACCGGTTGCGCCGCGAAGAAGAAGCCGAAGATGAGCAGCGCGGGAAGGATCGCGTCGTTCGTGTTCGAGCTCGACGCGTACTGCGTGAAGGGGTACGCCGCCCAGGCGAACGGCAACGTCGCCGCGAGCCGCTGGCCGCCGAAGCGCCAGCCGACGAGTGCGAGGCCGAGCATGCAGAGGACGTCGAACGCGATCGTGGTGAAGTGCGCGGCCGGAAGTTCGTCCCACTTGCCGCTCCAGTCGAAGATCGCGTAGCCCGGGACGTACGCGAGGTACGACACCGGACCGTACGTGTCGCCGCGGTCGTTTGACGACTCGCAGCGACCGTTCGTCTGCACGCGCTCGCGGATCTCGCCCTCGGCGTCGGCAGGGCCGCACGCCTTGAGGTTGCCCTGCACGGGCATGTGACCGTACGGCGCCTCGCCGTGGACGATTCGGTCCGCGCCGATCACTCCTGCGTAGCCGACGTCGATCACGTTCGACGTCTCGACGTTCAGCCCGATGCGAAAGCCCGCGAGGAAGACCGTCGCAGCGACGAGCACCCAGACCGGCCAGACCGGACGGGCGGGCTTGAGGCGCGCGGTCGTTCCGATCCACGCCATGCGCGCGATCACGTACACGAGCGGTGGGTACGCGAGCGGCACGCTCGTGAAGATGTCGCCGCGATTGAAGAACCAGAGCGACGCCGCGAACGAGAGCAGCGCGAGCAGGTCGAGGTTCCGGAGCGAGAGTGGCCGGCGGAGATCGGCGAGCCCGACCAGGAACACCAGGCAGAAGCCGAACCAGACGACCGGCTTGTTGATGTCGCGGCCGCCGAAGGCGCCCGGGCCTCCGCGCGCCATCTTCCACGCGACCTGCGGCCCGGTCCAGGCTTCCGTCACGAGCCCCGACCGGTCGTCGACCCTACCGTCGGCGATCTGGCCCGCCTCACCCCACCACACCTTGACCCGCCACACCGCATCCTCGTCGTCGAAGTCGGCCTGGACCGTGCGGCCCTTCGTCGGGTACCGGTCCAGCCAGTCCCGGACCTTCGGATGCGCGAGGAAGATGCGCTCGGCGCGCCGCTCGGTCAGTCGCGCCGGCTCGGGCGCGGGGATGAACGGCGTCTGGACGAGGTTGCCCTTGCCGTCGAAGACGGGCCCTGTCGGAGTCGTTGCCGCGTCAGCGACGGAAGGCCACGCAAGCGCGGCGGCGAGAATCCCATATCGAAGAGAACGCGTCAGCGTTTTCTTCGAAACGTCCAGAGCTTGTTGCCGACGAAGTTGATCGGCGTGACGAGCACGATCGCGATCGCCTGCGCTGCGATCTCGGGCAGGCCGAGCGCGATCAGCACCTCGAGTGCGACGAGGTTCGCGATCAGCGCGAGCAGCGCGACGAAGAAGAACCGTGCGCCCTGGTACGCGACGTGTCCCCGCTCGCCGTGGAACGTCCAGAGCCGGTTCCACGTGTAGTTGTTCGTCACCGCGACGAGGAACGAGCAGACGGCGGCGAGGCGGTGGTCCATGTCCGCGCCGATGACGAGCGCGGTGAAGACCGCGAGGTTGACGGCGTACCCGCTCGCCCCGACCGCGGTGAACTTCGCGAGTTGGATCCAGTTGTGCTGGCGACGGAGCGCGCGGCCGGCGCGGGTGCGGGCCAGCGCGGCGGCGACGCCGGCGGAGGACGAGCGCTCCACGACGGGGGCGAGCCTAGCCGCTCATGGTGAAACCGCGAAGCCCTCCTCGCCCAGCAGGGGCACGAAGCGGCAGGGCACCGACCGCACGACCGCCGGGCCTTCGGGGCTCCGAACGATCAGCTGGAGCTGCTGGCCGTGGCGCTTGCCGACCGGCACGACGAGCCGTCCTCGGGGCTCGAGCTGGTCGTAGAGGGTCGCCGGAAGCTCCGGCGCGGCGGCGGCGACCGCGATCGCACCGAACGGCGCCTGCTCGGGGAGCCCGAGGCTGCCGTCGCCGACGTGGACGTGCACCCGGTCGCCGTACCCTGCCTCCTCGAGCCGCTCGCGTGCGGCCTCTGCGAGCTCCGGGAGCCGCTCGATCGTGTGCACCTCGCCGGCGAGCTCGGCGAGCACTGCGGCCTGGTACCCCGAGCCGGTGCCGACGTCGAGGACGCGCTCGTTCCCGTGCAGCGAAAGCGCCTCGCAGATGCGGGCGACCATGTACGGCTGCGAGATCGTCTGACCGGAGCCGATAGGTAGGGCCGCGTCGGCGTAGGCGCGGTCGCTGAGCTCCTCCGGGACGAAGACGTGTCGCGGCACGCGCCCCATCGCGTCGAGCACGCGCTCGTCCTCGACATCGCGGTTCCGGAGCTGCTGCTCGACCATCAGGTGCCGCTCCTCCACGCGGTCAGGCATGGCTGAGCGCTCGCGCGTAACCCGGACGCTCCAGACCGAGCTGGTCGAGCAGGAGCGGCGCGATCCCGGTGATGCTCCCCGGCGCCGTTCCGAGCCCGATCGTGAGCACCGGAACCTCGGAGTCGCCCGCCAGCAGCGAGCCGTGACTGCCGCCGCCCGAGTGGTGCCGGCCGGCGAGATCGGTGAACTCGTAGCCGGGAGCGGCCGACACGAGCACGTCCCCGCTGTTCGGGTTGCGCAGAGCCGCCGTTGCGCGGGCAAGGCCGTCCGGGTAGTCCGCGAGCACGTCGAGCCCTTCGCCTCCGTCGCGGCGCGCGACGAGCTCGCCGTCCTCGAGGAAGAGCACGGTCTCCGCTGCGGGGTCGCCGTCGAGCCGCTGGGCGAGCTCGCGCGCGCGCCCACCGCGGAGGTCGTAGACCATCCCGGCCCGGTTCGACGCCGTGACGACGAGATCGTCGAGGCCGCCGAACGAATGGTGCAGCGAGGTCGGGCGCTCGACGCGAGTCTGTCCGTGGTCCGAGCAGACGACGACCGCATAACGCTCGAGCAGCGCGTCGACCCCGCCGGCCGCGTCGAGCAGCGCGCGCACCGCGTCGTCTGCACGCGTGAGCGCCGCGTGCGCCGAGTCCGGCCCTGCGGCGTGCGACGCGTAGTCGTAGTCCGGGAGGTAGTAGACGAGCAGGTCGAAGCCGTCGCGCGTCACCAACCAACGCCCGACCGCGCCTGCGTATTTGTCGTTCCCGCCGGCCTGCCGCGTGCCCGGACGGAACGGCGCGCCGGTCTCGTCCGACTCGAAGAGGTTGAAGTAGAAGAACCGCTTCGGTCCGTGAGCGGCGCGCGTCACACCGGGGATGCGCGCGACGTGCGGCGTGCGTCCGCGGTAACAGATGATGTTGACGGCGGCGGCGACGCGGCCGGCGTCCTCGACGGACTCGTAGAGCGTCACCGCATTCCGAGAGAGGTGCTCCTCGTTCATGCGGAAGATCGCGTCGAGGATGCCGCGACGGGCGCCCGCGCGGCGTAGTGCTGCGAACGACGACCCGTATTCGACGAGCCGCTGCTCGCCGCGGTGGTACCAGACGAGGTGCGGGATCTCGTGCACGTCGGGGTATGCGCCGGTCACGAGCGACGAGAGGCAGACGGGCGTCAGCGACGGGAACACCGTCGCCGCGCGGCGGTACTCGCCTCGCTCGTGCAGCTCGGCGAGCGCCGGTGCGGTCCGCCGCTCGACCGCGTCCTCGTACATCGCGGGCGTCAGCCCGTCGATGACGATCAGCAGCGCCTTAGTCGCGGGCAAGAATCCGGAGCCCTGCGTGGCGCTCGCCTGCGCGCCGGCGGACGCGGAGCCCTAGCACGGGCAGCGCGAGCACGAGGAGGTAGCCGAGCACCGGAACGAACGAGAGCGCCGCGAGGACGAGCGCCGCGAGGCCGACGAGGAGCGCGGTGCCACCGCGTGTGCCGCCGCGCGCCAGCGCCCCGCGAACGGTCGGGGTGGCACCGACGGCGCCGAGGACGCCGCCGACCGCCCCCGCGATCGCGCCCGACCACTCGGCGAGGAGCCAACCCGCGGCCGCTGCGGCGACCAGGGTGAGCGGAAGGGCGACCTTGACGTCGCGGAGGACACCGACTCCGAGGACACCGAACGCCGCACCGAGGCCCGCGCAGACGCCGATCCAGTACCAGCTTCCCACGGCTATCGAGTGTACTGGCGGCGTTTGTCCAGGCCGCCAGGCGGGAAAGACGAGGCCCCCTCTAGTATTTGCGGCCCCGCAGCACTAGGAGGAAAACGCACGTGACCGACGACGCAAGGCCTCTGCTCGTCTTCTTCACGAGCGAGCGCTCCGGCCCCGCGCGCCGAATGGAGAGCTTGCTCGCGCATCTCGCCCGCAAGGAGCGTGACCGCCTGCGCACGACGCGGGTCGACGTCGACGCACGGCCCGAGCTCGTCGCCAAGTTCAAGGTCGAGGTCGTGCCCACGCTCGTGCTCGTCAAGGACAAGCGTGCGGTCGGCAGGATCGAGGGCCGCGCCAGCGCGCCCAAGATCGAAGAGATGCTCGCAGAGCACCTTCCCGAGCCCCCGCCGCTCGCACCGGCTCCCGCAGCCGCCTGAAATCCGATTCCCCCTTCCCGGGGTAGGACCCTTGCTCACACCCCGGGGGAGGAGGAGTCACGCATGAGGAAGTACCTGCTCGCCCTGCTCGTGCTCGTTGCGGCAGGGTCGACGCTGCTCGTCGCCGCGTTCGCGGCCGCGGGGGGCGGTTCGAACAAGATCAGCGCAAAGGACGGGCTCGTCGGCTACCAGGAGGTGCCAGCCATCTCCACGACGGGCGGCGGTTCGTTCGAGGCGAAGGTTGCGAGCGACGACTCATCGTTCGAGTGGACGCTTAGCTATGCGGCGCTCGAGGGCACCGTCCTGCAGTCACACATCCACTTCGG
>JBDTVA010000003.1:0-22661 GCA_040007455.1 Actinomycetota bacterium
CCTGGTTCAGGACCGAGTCGACGACGAGGTGATAGTCGCGCCGGTCGCGCAGGTGAGCGACGTTTCGCTGCGAGCCGGTCGAGAGGTCGTCGAGCGCGTAGACCTCCCAGCCGTCGGCGAGGAGCAACTCGGTGAGGTGGGAGCCGATGAACCCGGCGCCGCCGGTGATGAGAGCGCAGCCGGCGCCCGCGCGTGCCGCGTTCATGGAGGGGTGATTCTACCCGTCGTCTCGAACAGGGCCGCGACGAGCCGCCGTGACAGGTCGGCGACGCTCTCGGCGATCCTGTGCTGCAGCGCATCTGCCTGGCCGAGCGGATCGGGGATCTCGACGGGCTGGGGCTGCCGTGGCTCGCGTCCGCGGAGCTCATGGGCGCTACGCACGAGCGCACGCGCGCGTGCGACCGGCTCCGAGTCAGGCGGGCGGTCGACCAGGTCGAGGAGGCTGACCGCTTCGGGCAGCGTGAAGGCACGCGCGACGTTCGCGCCGCCGTCGGAGATCGCGGCGTTCACGTGTTTGCGTTCGAAGCCGACGACGAGGTCGGTCGCGCTCAGGCTGCCCGGCTGAAGCCGGCGGCAGCGATGGGCGCCGAGGTCGACTCCATGCACGGCGCCCGCAGCGATCGCCTCGGGAAGCGCGCTCATTCCGTCGAGCTCGAGCAGGCCTGCGGACTCCACGCTGACCGGCAGGCCCGAAACCGCGTCGGCCGCGACCGCGGCTGCGAGAGGGCTCCGAAATCGGTTTCCGGTGCAGATGAAGGCCAGGCGGAAGTCGTCGGCCGTCACGAGGCGAACGCTAACCGCGGGCGCGAGCTGCGCGGAGCGCCTGGCGGATCGGGCGGTCGTTCGGTGCCAGCTCGCTCGCGGTCACGAGGTGGGCGAGCGCCTCGTCGGTTCGGCCCACGCGCAGGTACGCACGTCCCGCGAGGTAGTGGAGGGGCGCCGAGCGCGGCTCGCGTGCGACGGCCTCTTCGAAGAGCGCGGGGGCCGCTTCCGGGGCGGCGAGCCGGGCGCGCATGACGAGTGGACTCACGGCGAGCGGGTCGAGGCGCTCGGCCCACCGCAGCCGAGCCTCGGCGGCGTCCGGCGACGCACCGGCCGCGCTCGTGGTCAGGCGCGCGGAGAGCCACGGCGGAGCCAGCACGATCCCCGCCAGCAGGAGCACGCCGACGGCCACGAGCGGGCCGAGCGAAGCCCTGGTGGCCGCCCGGGGGCGGTTCGGCGCCGCCACGCTCGTCCCGAGCAGCGCCGCAAAGGGCAACGTGACCGCCGGCACGGTCCAGATCCAGTCGCCGCCGGCGTGCACCATCCAGTAGGCGGTCGTGCCGAGGGTGCCGACGGCGACGAGCTCGGTTCGGGCGCGTCGCAGCGCGGCGACGACAGGCGGCACGAGGGCAATCAGCAGCAGCGCGAGCCCCACGACCCCGGTCTCCGCCAGCGCATCGAGCCAGACGGAGTGGGCGCGGTGGGGCGTGTCGCCCGTCCTTCCCTCGACCAGGTACGCGGAGACGAATCCGCGCGCGCCGAGACCCGCCACCGGGTGCTCACGACCCTCCTCGAGCGCGACGCGCCACACATCGTACCGACCTGACCCGACCGTGAGCAGGTAGCTCGAGCCCTCTCGTTCCGGCGGGTGCTTCCAGGCGGCCCACTGGTCTTGCACGAACGCCGCTGGGTCGCCCAGCCGCGGTCCGAGCTCGACCGCGCCCACCACGAGCGCCGCGGCGATCGCGGCTCCGACGACCGCCGTCGCGGCGATGCGACCGCGGCGGCCGACCTGGAGCCGACGATCGAGGAGCGCGTACAGGCAGCCCGCGACGACGACCGCGACCGCGACCGCGAGGGCGCGGTCGCCTGCCGACCCCATCGCCTCGGCGGCGGCCTCCTCGTCGGCGCGAAAGGGCTCCGTCAGCACGCGGTACGACAGCAGCGCGGGGACGGTGGCGAGCAGCACCGGTGGGAGCAGGCGAAGCCGGGTGGGGGACACTACGAAGACCACCAGTGCCGAGGCGGCGAAGGCGATCGACGCGCCCCTGCTCTGCGTCATCAGCCAGCCGGCCACCATCGAGGCGGCGCCGCCGGCGGCGAGCCCGCGGGCGATCACCGGCAGCGAGCGCTGTGCGGCAAGCACCGCCGCGGGCCAGAAGCCCACGAGGAACGCGGCCGCCTGGGCGTTGGGGTAGTCGATCGGGGAGCCGAGCCGCCGTCCGCCGAAGAACAGCCCCTCGGGGTCCCCGGAGAGACCGAGCCTGATCGCCGTCCCGACCGCGAGCGCGGCCGCGACGGCGGCGACGAGCGCGGTCGCGGCGATCCGCCCCCGATGCGACCGCACCCCGAGGGCACCGGCCGCGAAGGCCAACGCGTAGGCGAGGGTCAGGAGCGCCTCGTCGCGAGCCGCGCCGGGGAACGGCGACCAGGCGGCCGAGGCAGCCTGCCAGCCCGCGAGCCCCACGAAGCCGCCGAGCGCGATCGCGGCGAGCCGCGTGACGGTGAGGTCGACGAGAACGGCCAGACACGCGACGGCCATCGAGAGCAGCAGCGCGTACGGGATCCAGTCGACCGGCCGCATCCCCCCGCCGAGCGCGGCGAGGACACCGCCGCAGACGACCGAGGCCCCCGCGGCGAGCGCGGCGGCGATGAGCTCCGAGCGTTTGCTGGCCAACTTCACAGGAAAGGGAGCGTCTGTACTTGCGAAAGGGGCACTCTTCAGCTAGATCAAGCGTGGAGGTTGTCTCGTGGGGACGAGACACGTGGCGTCAATGCGATGAGGGGAAGGAGAACTGCGGAAATGGGCGGAGGACGGATGAGGGTGGTGTTGCTCGTTGCCGTGCTGGTGGCGATTCTCGCGCCTTCGGCACTTGCGGCGAGCCCGCAGGAGATCTATGCGGATCTTGCGGACAACGGAAGGCTGGACGTTCAGTACTCGGACGCCGATCTGCGCGCCGCACTACGGAGCGCCGTGGTTCAGGCGTACGGCGAAGGAAGCGTTCAGGAGGAACTCGAGGGTGCGCTCGGCGCCGAGTCGAGCGGTGGCGGGGTGCTCCCCTTCACCGGAGTCGATCTGGCGCTCCTCGTGGCCTTCGGGATCACGATGGTGTTGATCGGGGCTGGTCTGCGGCGTCTGCGGCCGAGGCACAACGTGTAGTCAGGGTCGGGCCCGGAGGGTTCGGCTGTGGACGGCTCGTTGCGCCCGCCTGGAGACATGGTCACCGCCTCGGTGGCCGTGGTTTCCGATGCCCCTTCCCTGGGGCGCAGCGTGGTCCCCAACGTCGCAACCGAACACCGAACCCGGGCCTGGCCCGCTCTCTACCTGACGTGCGACCTCGCCCTGGTCTTCGTGGCGTGGCTGATGGCGTCGTTCGGCTCGCTCGCCGCCTGGGGCGCCGTGCCGCCGGCCGGATTTTCGCTCGCCTTCGCCCTGCTGACGATCGCGCTCTTCCACTCGCGCGGACACTACGTGCCACGGCTCCAGATCCACACGCTCGAGGAACTGCGCTCGATCTTCGGCGCGACGGCGCTTGCCGCGATGTGCGCACTGGCGGGCGCCGAGCTGCTCGGATCGCACGGCCTCGCGAACCAGACCGTTCGAACCTGGCTGCTGACCGCGGCGTACGTCTCCGCCGGGCGCTTCGCGCTCGCACAGTGGCAGCGCTCGGAGCGCCGAGATGGAACAGGGCTTCGACCGACGTTGATCGTGGGCGCTGGCGAAGTCGCGCGCATCACCGCAGAACGACTGCTGATCCAACCGGAGCTCGGGCTGAAGCCGGTCGGGTTCCTCGACAAGGAGCCTCGCCCCGACACCGCAGGGCACGCTGGGCTCCCCATCTTGGGCGCCAGCTGGGACCTCGAGCGGGTGCTGGAGGAGCAGTCGATCGAACACGTGGTGGTCGCCTTCTCGACGGCGCCCCATGAGGTGCTGATCCGGATCGCCGCCCAGTGTCACGAACGCGGGATCGAGCTCTCGATCGTCCCGCGGCTCTTCGAGAAGGTGACGACCTGGCACACCGTCGACCACATCGGCGGCCTCCCTCTGATGACCGTCCGCCCTGCGAACCCGAAGAGCTGGCAGTTCGACGTCAAGTACACCCTCGATCGCCTGATCGCCGGCACGCTGCTGATCGTTGCGGCACCCGTCATCCTCTTGACCGCGCTCGCCGTTCGCGTTCGCATGGGCCGGCCCGTGCTGTTTCGCCAAGAGCGGGTCGGACGCGACGGCCGGAGCTTCGAGATCGTCAAGTTCCGCTCGATGGTGCGCGTCGACGGGCTCGACTGCGTGACTCCCTTCGGCGCATTCCTGCGACGCTACTCGCTCGACGAGCTGCCCCAGCTGCTCAACGTCGTCAAGGGCGAGATGAGCTTGATCGGCCCACGGCCCGAGCGGCCCGAGCTCGTCAGCAAGTTCGAGTTCGAGATCTACCGCTACGCCGACCGGCACCGCACGAAGTCGGGGATCACGGGCTGGGCCCAGGTTCACGGGATCGGCCGGGGCGACGAGCGGTTCTCGCCGGACTCGCTCGCGCGGCGCGTTGAATGGGACAACTACTACATCGAGAACTGGTCGCTGTGGCTCGACGTGAAGATCCTGTTGTTCACGGCCATGGCGGTGTTCCGCTTCGTGCAGCGGAGCGACGGCACGGTTCCGACGACGACGTCGTAGCGGCGACCCGGCGCCCGCGGCTCCTGATCGCGATCACGCTCGCCGAGATCGGCGGCGCGCAGACGTACGTCGCCCACCTGCTCCCGAGGCTCGTCGAGGAGTTCGACGTCACCGTCGCGGCGTGGGGCCCGGGCCCGCTCGTCGAGGCCGCCGAGCGGGCCGGGGCGAAGTACGTGCCGCTCCGCCACGTCCGCCGCGCGGTCCACCCCTGGCACGACCTGCTCGGCCTCGTCGAGCTCTACCGGCTGTTCAGGCGGGAGCGGCCCGAGATCGTGCACGCGAACAGCTCGAAGGCCGGGATCCTCGCCCGGATCGCGGCGCCGCTCGCCGGCGTCCCGATCCGGATCTTCACGGTCCACGGCTGGGCGTTCTCCGCCTCCACGGGCCTCGCGTCCACGCTCTACCGCGTCGCCGACCGGCTGGTCTCACCGCTCACGTCCCGGATCGTGTGTGTCGCCGAGAGCGAGCGGGACGCCGGCCTGCGCGCTCGGACGTGCAGTGCGCGCAGGACCGTCGTGATCCCGAATGCCGTCGACGTGGGTGCGCAGCCGCGGGCGTCGCTCGAGGACGAGCCGCCCGCGATCCTGAGCGTCGGGCGGCTCAAGGCGCCCAAGGACTTCGTCACGCTAGCGCGCGTGCTCGCCCGCCTCGACCGCGGCTCCTTCACCGCGTCGATCGCCGGCGACGGGCCCGATCGCGAGCGTGTCCTCGCGGAGCTGCGGGGCGTCGAGGGGATCGAGCTCCTCGGCGACCGCGACGACGTTCCGGAGTTGCTCGCGCAGGCGCAGGTCTTCGTCCTCGCCACCTGCTCTGAGGGGATGCCCGTGTCGGTCCTCGAGGCGATGGCTGCGGGGCTACCCGTCGTCGCGAGCGACGTGGGCGGGGTCGGCGAGATCGTCGTCGACGGGGAGACCGGCCTGCTCGTGCCGCCCGGGGACGAGGCCGCCCTCGAGCGGGCGCTGCGGCGGCTGATCGCCTCGCCGGATCTGCGCCGGCGCCTCGGGGACGCCGGGCGCGAGCGCGCCGAGCGCGAGTTCGACCTCCCGCAGTGGCGGGAGCGTCACGTGGAGCTCTACCGGGAGGAGCTCGCGGCGCGCGGGCTGCCGAGCTCCGCCAGGCACGCGCGGCAGAAGTAGAACGCCCACGCGACGATCCCGACGAACTTCGCGCCCTCCTCGGTCAGCCAGGGGGCATCCTCCTCGAGCAGCTGATCGGTCGAAAGGGAGAGCACGAGCAGCACGATCGCGAGGGCGAAGAGGCCGGCCCCGTGCCGCAGGAGGAAGTGGCGGAACCGCCAGACGTACGCCAGTCCGGCTGCCGCGTAGAGGACGGCGAGGAGCTTCTCGCCGACGCCGACGGACGGGTAGTAGCTTTCGTGCAGGCGAAAGCCGTCGTCCGCGAGCGCGGCGAGCGTGAGCACGCCGCCCCAGAGGAAGGGAGAGCGCACGGACGTCCCCGTGCCGATCCAGCCGAGGACGCAGGCGCCGAGCCCGATCGACCACGCAACGAGATCGAACGTCGAGAGCAGGCCGATGTACGCCGGCGCGTCGAGCGTCTCCGTCGGGTCCTGCGACAGCTCCTCGAGCGAGTGGTCGACGACGCGGCTCGTCAGGAACGTCGCGAAGAGCACGGCGAGCGCACCCCCGAAGACGATCGCTTTCGCGCGCACCAGGAGATTCTACGACCGTCGGGCCAGGACGAGGTGCTGCATCCCGAGCCGGCGCCAAGGACGGCGGCCGGCGTCCGCGCGTCGCTGCAGCGCGGCGTGCAGGCCCAGCTCGGCCTTGGTCCCGAGCAGCCGCCGGCCGAGGAACGAGAAGGGCCCGAACTGGATCGAGTCCCAGGCGACGGGGGCGAGCCCCGCACTGCCCAGCAGCCTTCGAAGCTCCCGCCGCGAGTACGTCCGCGGCCACGGCGGCGCCGTCCGTCCGAGGAGCCGGTACAGCGCGCGCTTGGTGCCCGAGGTCGCCGGAACGAGCCGCGGGTCGAGCCACGACTGGAGCGCGGCGGCGCTGTCGCACGAGAGCACGACGTGTCCACCCGGCGCGAGCACGCGCGCGAGCTCCGCGAGCGCGCGGGCGGGGGTGTGCACCCACGGCAGAAGACCGAGCGCGACGACGGCGGCGAACGTTCCGTCCTCGAACGGGAGGGCGTGGACGTCCGCAGTGCGAACGCCGACCGCATCGCTCAGCCCGGCGGCGTTCACCGTCTCCCGCGCAGCGTCGACGAGCTTCTCCGCCGTGTCGACCGCGTGGACGCGCAGGCCGCGCCGGGCGAGGTCGACCGACAACCTGCCCGCGCCGCAGCCGGCATCGAGCACGCGCGTGCCGCCGGGCAGGCCGAGCGCGTCGACGTACGCGAGCGCGCGCTCGTGCCGCTCGCGGAAGACCTCGCCGTAGAGCCCCTCCTCGACGTAGACGTCGCGCCAGAACGCGGCCTCGTCGTCGAAGAGGCTGTCGACCCGCTGCTGGTCGTCGGCGCTCACGCGTTCCGGTAGTAGAGCTTGCGGAGTGTCTCGGACCGCTTCAGCCGCCGCCGTGCCGCCAGCGCCGCCACCCGCAACGCGACGTAGCCGCGGCCGCGGATTCCCCGCGCGAGCCCGAGGCCCTGGTAGAGCGGCTCGAAGCGGTCGGCGAGCTCGAGCTTGTAGCGCTCGGTTCCGCCGAGGAACTCCACGCGCTGCACGCCCTCCGCCGCCGCGGCCTCGAGCGCGTCGAGCGTGTTGAGCAGCCCGGGTGAGTAGCGGCCGAGCTCGGGGTCGAACGCCAGGCGGTGCACGTACATCGTCCGCTCGAGCACGAAGAAGTAGTGGAACGCGACGGCGCGTCCGCCGACGCGCAGGGTGACGATCCGCGGCACGTCGAGTGGCGCCAGCGCGCGCAGCGCCGCACGGTGGAACCGCTGCCCTTCCGGCGAGCCGAACGTCGAGAGGTCCGGCCGCCCTCTCCAGCGAAGGGCGTGGAGCCGGAAGGCGTCCTCGAGCGCCGGCTCGAGCTTCCGCGGCTCGCGCGCGACCTCGACCTGCACCGCGCCGAGCTCGCCGAGCTGCCTGCGCCTTCGCCGGTGGAGGTTGCGCCGCTTGCCCGAGGTTTTGCGCGCGTAGACGGCCTCCCACCCCTCCCCGAGGTCGAGGACGGGCGCCTCCACCCTTGGGACGACTCGGAGCTGCGTCCCGAGCGCCGCCGAGAGGCGGCTGCCCTCGGGGAGCCCGAAGAGGTCGAGCGCGTCGCCGACCGCGAGGCGACTCGCGAGCGCTGCGCCCGTCTCCGCCGGCGCGCCGAGCGCGAGCAGCAGATCGGCGAGCGGCGACTCGTGCGCGCCGAGGAACTCGCCGACGCGGACGCCGCGCCGGCGCCGGGCGAACAGCGGCAGCGCTGCTACGAGCCTCCCCTCGCGGCGTGCGGCGTGGACCTCGAGCTCGGCGCCTGACCCGAAGTGCCGCCACCACTCGAGCAGCCACGGGTGCAGCAGCCACGGACTCGGCCGGGGCATCGCGCGGACGAGTGGATCCCACTCGGGCGCGGCGGCGGCGAAGGCCGCCTCGCTCAGCCGCTCGAACGCCGGGGCGCTCATCTGCGCCCGCGCCCAGTGAGGCGGCGCGCACGATTCACGAGGGCGCGGGCACGAGGGGAGCGGCGAGCCCGGACGCGCGCCTCGAGCAGCAGGCGGTCGAGCGCCGCCGCGGCGCGCCCGCGCGCCGAGCCTGCGAGACCGAAGCCGTCGTAGAGCGGATCCGGACGGTCGGCGAGCTGGAGCTTGTGCTCCTCCGCGCCGCCGAGGAACTCGAACGCCTTCAGCCCTTCGTCGGCCGCCGCCTCGAGCGCGTCGAGGTTGTTGAGGTATCCGGGCGAGAAGCGCGCGTACTCGGGGTCGAAGCCGATGCGGTAGGAGCAGAAGCGCCCACCGGAGACGAGCCCGAAGTTGAACGCGATCGCGCGGCCGTCGAGCGCGAGCGTGACGACGCGCGGCACGTCCATCTCGGCGAGCGCGCGCGTCCCCGCCAGATGAAAGTGCCGTCCGCGCGGCGTCGCGAAGTCGGAGCCGTCGTGCCGTCCGCCCCAACGAAGTTCGTGCACGCGGAAGGCCTCCGCGAGCGCGTCCTCGAGCTCCGGCCACGTTCGGGCGACCCTCACCTCGAGCCGGCCGAGTTCAGCCAGTCTCCCGCGCTTGCGCCGGTCGACGGAGCGGTGCTTCCCCGAGACGTTCGCGCGGTAGACGGCCTCCCAGCCCGGCGTGAGGTCGAGCACCGGCGCCTCGAGCCGCTCCACGGTCGCTGCACCCGCAGCCGCGAGGCGGCTGGAGCCGGGGAGTGCGTACAGGCTCGCGTAGTCGTGCGAGCCTCGCGCGTGCTCGACGAGGGCTGCCACCGTCGACGCCGGCTCGTCGCGCGCGAGCAGGGCGTCGCCCAGCGGGAAGACCCCGCGGCCCGGGAGCTCGGCCACGCGGAGCCCACGGCGCCGATGCACGACGAACGGAAGGGCGGCCACGAGGCGGCCGTCGCGTCGCGCGACGTGGACGGCCAGGGCAGCCGTGTCTCCGTACGCCCGCCACCACTCGAGCAGCCACGCATGCAGGAGGAACGGGCTCGGCCGCGGCATCGCGGCGACGAGCGCGTCCCACTCGGGAGCGAGTGCGGCGAGGCCTTCCTCCGACGTCACCGTGTGGAACGTCATCGGGCGCGCCTCAGGCGGAGGAGCGCGTAGCGCGCGAGCGCGCCCGCGTCGGACCAGTCGTCGTACTCGAACACGTCGCCTGGGCGCAGCGACCGCGCGAGGTCGAGCGCGGCGGCGCGCTTGAGCGGGTGGAGCGTCAGCCAGCGCAGCTCTCCGGGAAGGTGGTGGAAGCGCTTGCCCACCGGATACGGAACCGCCGGCAGCGGCTCGAGCCGGAGGGCGTGCCGGATCCCGCGCTCGACGACGCGCTGGCCGAGGCGCTCCGCGAACCAGGTCGATCCCCAGAGCCGCGGGTTCACCTCGATCAACACGAGCTCGCCGCTCTCGTCCACCACGAACTCGCCGTTCGCGACGCCTTCGTACCCCGCCGCGTCGAGCACCCGCTCGAGCGCGTCGATCGCGGCGGCGCCCACGCCCGCGTGCGGGTCGATCGTCTGCGTCGCCATGGCGATTCCGCCGGTGAGCGGCACGTCGCGCACGACCCGGTAGACGAAGCGCATCTCGGAGGCGCCCCCGCGGCGGAAGACGGTCAGGTTGACCTTGTCCTTCCGTGGGATGCGCTGCTGGACGATCGGCGCGAGCCCAGCGCTTCGAAGCTGCTCGACCATGTGCGCGGCCACCGTCGGGTCGCTCGTGACCGTTGCGCCGACGTGCGCGGCAACACCGTCTCCCTGTGGCTCGGCGGAGCGCGAAGGCTTGACGACCACGCCGTCGCCGATCGACGCTTGGATGACGAGGTCCGAGGCTGCGGCCGTGCGTGGGTAGCCGACCCCCGCGTCCTTGGCGATCTCGCCCAGCGCCACCTTGTCCGTGAGCCGCACCCAGACGTCGTCGACCGCCGGATACGACGGGATCGACGGTGCTGCGACGCGAAAGCGTGCGAGCGTGGACTCGTCGCTTGCGACCACGACGTCGTACGCGTGTGCCTCGACCTCCCGCTCGAGTGCGCGCCGGAACGCCTCGCCGTCGGTTCGGGGGTCGGGGAGCCCGTGGTAGCGGGCGGCGTAGCGCGAGAGCCCGGCGAGCTCGACGCCGCGGTACCCGGCCGTCCCGACCTCGTGCCCGAGCCTGCCGAGCGTGCGCACGGCGGCGAGCGCTTGCCGCGCCGAGGCGTCGAGCACGAGGACGCGCCAGCGCACGCGGGTCAGCCGCGCGGCCGGACGGACTCGAAGAACCGTGCGTGCCGCTGGTGCAGCTTCGCCTTCAGGACCTCGGTGTCGAGCGTCGTGATCGTGAGCGACGAGACATCGTGGACGCGGTAGCGACCGACGATCTCTCTGAGGTGGGCGGCGTGGTAACCGGCCCCGGCGAAGCTCAACCACAGGTCGTAGTCCTCCCAGCCAAGCTCGAGCGTCGGGTCGGTCACGTAACCGCCGATGTCTTCGAACGCCGAGACGCGGATCAACGCCATCGCGTCGATGTAGTGAGCCTGTGCGAGCAGTTCGCGATCCCATGGGCGCGTGTTGAGGAGGTCGATCGCCTCGTGACCGCTGAAGCGCTCGATCAGGCCGTACGCGAAGGCAGCCTTCTCGTCGCCCTCGATCGCGTCGAGCAACTTGCGGATCCCGTGCGCAAAGACGAGGTTGTCGGCGTCGAGGACGAACACGTACGGCGCACGGGCCTGCGAGAAGCCCAGGTTCCGCGCTCGTTGAACGCCCGTGTTCACGGCCTGCTGGATCAACGTGATCGCGGTGTCGGGGCGCTCGGTCATCAGCTGTTTCACGGCGTCCGCGGACCGGTCGATCGACGCATCGTCGACGACGATCACCTCGATCGCGACGCCCTCCGACGCCAGAACGCTCTCGAGCGCTTCGCGGACGTACCCCTCGTAGTTGTAGACCGTCACGAGCACACTGACCTCGGGGCTCGCGTCGGCGAAGCCCGGCGTCGACGAGACCGACAACCGCAGGTCTTCGCTCCCGTTCATGGAGAGTTGCAGCTCGGCGACCTGCCGCCGCAGAAGCCGGAGGTCGAAGAACAGCCGCTTCATGACCGAGCCCTGACGGCCGATGAGTTCCGTGGCGTTCTGCAGCAGCACCGCGAGATCGGGGTCTTCCGAGACCACGGCCTCTGCTGCCGCTGACGGTTGCGGGAAAGCCGGCGCGTCAGACCGCGCCCGCCGATGGCGGAGTGTCGGGATCGTGTCTGCGGCTTCCACCAGCCGCTCGACCGCGTCTCGCAGCGGGACTTCCTCGCGAACCCATCGGTACGCGGTTTCTCGGATCTGCGCGATGCGGTCGGGATCCCGCAGCAGCGACCCTGCAACCTCCGGCAGGTCCTCCCGGGCGGCGCTGACGTAGTGGACGCCGGGCTCGAGTGGGCCTGCGCCCACTGCCTCTTCGGCGACCACGACGCAGCCGTTGCAGATCGCGGTGACGGCGCGTAGCCACTCGAACGACAGCCCGTGGTCGCGGTGCACGTTCAGGACGAGCTTCGAGCGCGCGAGCAGGTTCCACCGGTCGTCGCGCGCGGCGTGGTCGATCCGACGCTGGGCGTCTGCGCTCATGTCGTCGGTGACACGGAGGTCGACGGTGTAGTCGGACAGCACACGCGCTGTGGCGGCGAGCGTCTGCAGTCGCCGCGGAGAAGCGGACCCGAGGAACGCGACGTCGATCGGCCGCTCGCTTTCGCCGCCCCCCCAGCGGTCGAGGCTCTCGTGATAGCCGAGCTGGAACCGCCGTGCGGGCACGCGATGCTGCTCGAGCGTCGCGACTCCTGCCGCCGAGACGTCGAACACGGCGCCCGCCCGCGCCGCGTAGGGAACGACCGCCGCCCAACCAGCCGCCGACGGTCGTTCGCAGCACACGAGAATCGTCCTCGCCAGGCTCTGCTCGAGCGCCTCCTCGTCGTGCAGCGCGAGGTGGGGGTAGACGTCGTGGGGGGCGACGACCAGCGTGATTCGGCCGTCGTCCGCGGTAGGCAACCGGTCCTCGACAAGGGTCGCCTCTACGCCCAGATCGGTGCACAGCTGCTCCATCGCGCGCGCGAGCGCCGCGAACTGAAGCGCCGTTCTCGAACTGACGACGACGTCGACTGCCGCAGCCACCCTCGTATTATGGGCGCGCGAATGCCGATCGTCACGCCGGGCCGCCTGAGAGTGCTGCTTGTCGGGCTGGGAAGGGCTGCGGCGCTGATGGCCGGGGCGCTGGCCGAGCGGGACGACGCGAGCATTGTGGCCGCCGTTGACCCTCTGGGCAAGGAAGCGGAAGCGGCCGCATCGCTGTCCAGCGAGGCGACGATCTACCCCGTGCTCGCCTCAGCGAGTGGCGAGTTCGATCTTGCGATCGTCGCGACGCCGACGCCGACGCATGTCGAGGTGTGCACGGAGCTGCTGACGCGGGAGCGGCCACCGCCCCGAGTCTTGTGCGAGAAGCCGCTGAGCGACTCCTTCGCCCCGGTTCCAGCGCTCCTCGACCTCGCTCACCAACGCGGGGTTCGCTTGCAGGTGCTCTTCCACTACGCGTTCGCACCTGAGGTTCTTGCTGTTCGGAGCGCGTGGGACTCCTTGATCGCCAGCCATGGCCCGCCCGCCGATTTCGACGTTTTCTTCGCGGACCCGCGTTCCGGCGACCTTCCGAGGAGTGTGCGTGTGCTCGGTTCGAGCTGGGTCGATCTGGGTGTGAACGCACTCAGTGTGCTTGCTCGCTATCTCGAACTCGTCGAAGTCGAAGCAGCGCTCGGACAACCCCCGGCCTCCGGTGGCGCGGCGATCCGCTTCGCGGGTGGCACCGGGTCGGTTAGAACGAACTGGTGTGTCCCCGCGATGGTGAAGCAGACGACGATTCGCTTCGCTGACGGCTCAACGCTCGACTTCGACCACACCGACCAGCGCGCCGTGGTGCGCGGGGAGAAGGGACTGACCGTTCTCCACGAGCGCATCGACGACGACGTCGCGGCCGCTCGGTACCGTCGCATGGTGTCCGCCCACTTCGACGGTGACGAGCTGGTGTACGACACCGAGACGATTTTGGGAGTCCACCGCCTGCTCGCGAGCGGCGTGCGAATGGATCAACGCTGACGGTCCTGGACGAGCAGGACGGGAGTCCGAGCGCCCGACGCGTCCCGTCGTTCGCGGGCAACTCAACACTGATCTTCCTGTCGCAGGTCGCGGCGAACGCAGGGTTCTTTCTCGCGGTGCTCTTCCTCGCGCGCGGACTCGGTCCGGCGGGGAGGGGGACCGTCGCGTTCGTGACGGTGGCGGCGAGCGTCATTGCGCATGTCGCAAAGTTCGGGCTCGCTGAGGCCGCCGCGGTGCTGGTCGCCCGCCGGCCCGACCAGCGGGCCGTGCTGCTCACGAACATCGTGCTGTTCTCCACGGTGATGGCCGCTGTTGGGGCCTTCGCGGCGGTCGCCGCAATGCTCGCCCTCAGCGATGAGGCTCCCGCCGGGGTAGGTACCACCGAGCTCGCGTTGCTGGTCGTCGGGTCTGTCGCGGCCGCACTCGTCGGCGCGGGCTACGGAGTGCTGATCGGCCTCGATCGTTTTTGGATCTACGCAGCGATCACCGTTGCCGGGCCTTGGGTTTACGCCCTCTTCCTCGGCCTCGTGTGGGCGACCTTCGGGCTGACGATCAGCCGTGCCATCGGCGCGTGGGTCGTCGCGCACATCCTTTGGGCCGCGATGCTCATCGCCGCGTGTGCCTGGCGAACGGGTTTTGCACGACCCGCTCTCGCTCCACTTCGCGAGTCGTTGTCCTTCGGTATGCGTGCGTGGGCTGGGAGCCTCTCGATGTTCCTCAACTTCAGGGCTGACCAGATCCTCATGGGTTTTCTCGCGACCGAGGCCGCGCTGGGGCTGTACGCCGTCGCCGTAAACGTCTCGGAAGTGCTCCTCTACCTACCCGGGGCGATCGCGACGGCGCTCATCCCGCTCGTCGCACGCGATGCGGCGAAGCCGCGCGTTGCGGAGACACTGACCGCATTCCGGGTCCTCACGGTGCTCACCATCGCCGGGATCGTCGTTGCCGCTCTGCTCTTTCCCGTCCTCGTGCCGATCATCTTCGGCGAGGCCTTCCGCGGTTCGGTGCAGCCGTTTCTCTGGCTTCTTCCCGGCGCGATCGGATTCGCATCGAGCCGTGTCTTCTCCGCGGCGCTCATGGCTCTCGGCAAGCCAGGCTTGTCGTCTGTCGGGCCGTTCGCGTCTCTGGCGATCGGGTTGATCCTCGACGTCATCCTGATCCCGCCCTACGGCGCGGAGGGCGCGGCAGCTGCGGCAAGCGTGGCGTTCTTGCTCGGCGGCGCTACCGCTCTGCTTGCGTACCGGACGAGCGTGCCGTTCAGGGGCACGGATCTGCTTCCGCGACCGGCGGATGTCCAGGCATTGTTCGCGATCGTCGGGTGGGTTGCTCGACGCCACCCCTAGAGCGGCGCGCGACTACACCTGCGAGCGACGGCGATGGATCCAGCGTTGCAAGTGCGTCGACTCGTCGAGCGCGCCCTTGACCTTCGCGTCGAAGTCGCGAAGCGAGTCCCGCCAGTACACCATCGTCCGGCAGAGCGTTCTGGGCATTCGGCCCCCGCTATTGATACCCGGGTTCGTCGTGACCCCAACGCGGTAGCCGGCTTCGCGAATCAACCGAAGCTCACGGTCGCCGTACCGCCCTGCGGGGTAGCAGAAGCTCGTGAGCTCGTAGCCCACTCGCTGCTCGATCTCGTGCTTCGACCGGAAGATCTCGTCGTGCGCTTCGTCGTCGCTGAGCTGTGGCAACGAGTAGTGACTACGCGAGTGCGACTGGAAGTCGATGAGCCCGTCGCGAGCGAGCAGCTCCACCTCGTCCCAGTCAAGCGCCGGCGGAGGATCCCGATACCAGTGGAAAGAGAGATCGCCGTCGATGATTCGCGTCGGCAGAAAGATCGAAGCCGGGACTTGCAACTCGCTGAGGATCGGGACTGCGTGCTCGAGGATGTCCTGATACCCGTCATCGAACGTCACCGCGAACAAGGAGTCCTCAAGACGCTCAGCGAGGAGCTCGAGCGAGTCGCTCAGCCGCACCGGCTTGAAGCCCAGCTCGAGCATGTGCTCCAGCTGGGCACGGAAGTTCTCGGGCGGTGTATTGAGCACGTCGTTGACAGGCGCGACGCGGTGATACCCCAGAATCCGCAACCCGGGAGCGATGTGGCGACGTTCGTGCGATGTTGCGCGCACGAGCCGCGCTCGCTGATAGGCACGGCTGGCCACGTAGTAAGCCTGCGGCTTGAGCGCGAGTGTTCCGGCCCGAGCACGTCTCGCACCGTGCCTACGACCGTGGCGGACCGGTGCGCCGCCGTGCCCCGTCGCCTGAGAGGTGCCGACCAGCTCCAGCAGTTGGCGCGCTCGATGGCCGTACGTGTGCTCGTCGAGCACGCGCTCGCGCGCGCGATGTCCCATCGCTTCCGCAGCTCCAGGATCGTCGAGCAGCGCCCGGTAGGCTGCGACGGCTTCGTCAGCGTTCGAGACGAGGATCAGCTCGCTGCCGGGCTCGAACCACCGCTCGATGCCCGCGTGGGGTCCCGAGACGATCGCCGCTCCGGCAGCGGCGAGTTCGAACGGTCGGCAGGTCGACGATGCGAACACCGAGGCATGTGGACCTCGAGTGATGTTCAGGCTGAGCCGGCTCGCCGAGATCGTGCGAGCGAAGACATTGAGCGGAACCGGCCCGAGCGGGCGAGCGTTCCCGACTTTGGTTCCGGTTTCCCGGCCGCCGAGGACGAAGTCGACGTCAGGCATCCGTCGGCTAGGCTCGCCGACGAACTCCTCGACCAGGCCTTGCCGGAACTTGTCGCCGATGCCGTAGAAGAAGACGTCGTACTCCTTGGGCACGTCGAGTGGCCGAAAGAGCTCGGGGTCGGCGGCCCAGAAGAGCGCCTCCGCACGCCGCGCACCGAGCTCGCGCAGTCTCGGCAGACCGCCTTCGGAGTTCGAGAGAACCAGGTCGTACTCCGCGGGGTCGCCGCCGTTCTCCGGATCAAAGCCGGTGTCCATTCCGCCGAACTCGGGCAGGCTCATCGGGATGTCCCCGTCGTAGTAGATGACTGGGACGTCGTACCGGTCGCGGAGTCTCGTCGGGATCCCCGCCATGTGCGACGAGGGAGGCGTGAAGAAGATGACCGCGTCGATCCTGCGCTCGCGCTCGAAGATCTCGTCGAGATGGCGTTCCCATCGGGGCCTGACCCACCGCCGCACGAGCTCCTGCACGACCTTGTCAGAGGTCGTGACACCGGCGTTCTGAGGATCGGCACCTGGGTTGACGTTCAGCTGGTTCATCAACTTCCGCATTCCGGCGAAAGCGGCTCCCTCGCGCGCACACGGGTTCGGGTAGGTGCGCCACCACGGCGCCTCGACAGGTTGGCCGCGGTACGGGGTCACGATCACGTCGGCGCCGTTCTCGTACAGCGCCTTCCACAGCTGCCACCACGCGGGCGTGCAACCGTATGGAAGGTCGAGCACAGCGGCGGACGCGACGGCGAGGATCCTCGTTTGCCTCACCGCCGCGATAGTACTATCCGCCTTCCGACGTCGATGCCGGCCTGTAACGGATGAGAATTCTTCTCCTTCTGACCGCATCGGTTCGGCCTTCGGACCCATCAACTGTGCAGCGGTCCGAACCGACGCTGCGGGAGCGTGACTACGTTGAGGCACTGCGTCGCTGGTTGCGGATCGCCGCCACCCGACGTCTGGACATCGTCCTTTGCGACAACTCGGGTTGGGACCTGGATCGGATCGCCCACAGAGTCCGGGGCGACCTGCAACCGGAGGTGGAGTTCCACGCATTCGGCGCATCCGACTACCCCACCCATCGGGGCAAAGGTGTCGGAGAGGCAGCGATCATCGACGAGTTCATCGAGAAGGTGTTACCGGCTCGAGACGTGGACTTCGTCGCCAAGTGCACCGGCCGGCTCTTCGTGAGAAACGCCCCGTCACTGCTTGCCCAGGCCAACTCCGGCGTGGACGTGTTGTGTGCCCTGGATCGGCGGTTGCGCTTCGCAGACAGCCGGTTCTTCATTCTGCGCAAGGAGATCTTCGCGCGTCTCCACGGGCTGGGGGCGGAGATCGACGAGAGCGAGAATGTCTATCTCGAGCACGCCTTCGTGAAGCGACTGTTCCGCGAGTTCGCGGATGGAGCTCGTTGGGAGCCGTTCCGAATGCTCCCGCTCTACGCGGGTCGAAGTGGAACGGACGGTACGCGCTACGACGGACCTCGTGAGCTCGGGGAGTGGGCGTTTCGGAGCGCGGTGCGAGTCGCGGCTCGGACGTCGCGAATGCAGATCTGATTCGAGAGGGAGTTCCGGCGGTTCTCAGCTGCTGGGCATGTGCGCGTCAGAGACCCCGACGGCACCCCGGTCGATCTGCGAGTAGTCGTTTGCCCCGAAAGTGTTTCCGATTCCCTTGTAGTCACCGATCGCGGCCCAGGACTGGTTCGCGAACACAACACGACGTACGGTCGTGCGCGTCGTTCCCTCGTCGAGGTAGACGCCGACACGCGAGCTCAGGATCGTGCTGTCCTGGATCACGTCATCGACACAGCCGGGCCGGCCGCCCCAGCCGGGATCTGCCCACTCGCAGTTGACACCCGTGGAGACCTGCGTCCCGATGCGCATCCGCTGGAACGTCGAGTTCGTCGTGAAGTGCTCGAGGTAGACGCCGACCGGCGTGGCGTCGATGTCGAGGTCCTCGTGGAGAGAGCCGCTGTTCGCGGTCCCGGTCCAGAGGCCCATCCAGTCGCAGTCGCGAAGTCGGGCCCGGCGAAGGGTGACGGTGTTGCCGAGCCACACGCACGCCTCCGACCGGCCGTTTGACGTCTTGCCGCGGCCTACGCCGGAGACGTCGACGTCCTCGACGAGCGACGGTGACGCGAGCGTCAGGTTCTGCTGGTTCGCGTCGACGAGGATCCCGAAGTCGGTGAACTGCCGAGCGACGAGTCGCTGCGCGACGAAGCCCTCCGGTTGGCGGACGACCACGCCGGACCCGAGCGCGCGGTGGCCGTTGAAGCTCAGGTCGAAGAGCCGCGAGTTTTTGCCCGTGCCCCACACGTGGACGATCGAGTTGTCCAAGGTTTTCGCGGGATCCGAGACGTCGAACGCGAGCCCTTGCAGGAGCGCGCCCCCCGGACCCCAGTTGCCCCCGAGCGAGAAACCCGCCCGGAAGACTGCGCCTCCGAGGTTGGCTGCGTAGACGCGGTGGCCGTTCGGGTTGGTGAAGGCGCTGGTGTGGTCATAGACGCCGTCGGCAAGGACGAGGTCGCTCGGGGCCGACGAGGCGAGGGCAGCGAGCAGGCCCATGCTGGAGTTGACCAGGATCGCGCCCGCGGGGACGCTGTACGCGGAGGGCGCTCGTGGGCCGGCGACGCCGGTCTCCGGCAACACGGGGGTGGGGGTCGGTGCCGGTGCGGGCGAGGGCGCAGGAGCAGGGGCCGGTGAGGGGGAGGGTGCGGGCGCAGGAGCCGGCGCCGGAGCCGAAGTCGGAGGAGCGGCGGGCGGCGGCGGAGCGACAGTCCATCGCCGCGAGACGACCTGCGACGAGCCACGCGCGCTAACGGTGAACTGGTGATCCCCGGGGTTCAGCCCGACGTACGTGATCGACCGTTCGCAGTCGATGTAGGCGTGCTGGTCGAGACGGCACTCCGTGCGTGAGCTGCGGCGCGCCGAGAACTCGAACGTGGCCTGGCCGGAGGTCGTCGTCCCGCTCGGCCCGCTGAGAATTGTGAGTTGCTGCTGCGTCCGCACGAGGTGAACGGAAGCGAGCTGCCTGCTGCCGCTCGCGTTCTTGACGACGAGCCGGACCCGCTGGCCTCTCGCACCCGGCCTCGCGCGAACGACGCCGCGGAGCACCACCTGGTAAGGCGAACGCGAGACCTTCCTCGCGGGGTCCTGTCCGAGCAAGAAGAGGACTGTCTGCGGGCGTGTGCCCACGAGGTGAACCACTACGCCGCCTCCTCTTGCTGGCTGCACTCTCAGCCCGGCGGCCTCTGCAGAAGGAGTCGGCACCGCAAATGCGGCCGCCGAGGCGGTGAGGACCATGGCGATGAACGTTCCGCGGCGGCGGCGCGAACTGGACACACAATTGGCATCGGCCCGACGGGGGGTTGACCTGGTTCCCTCCCACGAGGGATCGCCTCGGGCCAGGAAACGGCCGTCCTTTGGCTAAGGTGAGCGCGTGTCCGAGCTCGGCGAGCGTCGCGATGTTTTGGGCCGGAACGGAAGCCGCTCAGGGGACGAGCAGCCGATCGAACTCCGGCGGCACCTCGCTGCTATTCGACGCAGCCGACTCCCGATCGCCCTGTTCGTCCTCGCGTCGACCCTGATCGCTCTCGTTGTCTCGCTCTACCTCCCGAAGAGCTACACCGCCCGCGCGACGATCGTGCGCGAGGAGGTCGCCGGGCTCTTGAACAGTCCCGGCGTCGATGAAGTCGATCGTGAGCTCCAAACGATCGAGCGGCTGATCACCACTCCGACGATCCTCGATCGAGCGGGCGCGCGCATCGGGCGCGATCGCGAGACGCTCGAGAAGCGCGTGAGCGCATCGGTGTCGAGCGACGCCAACATCATCTCGGTCACCGCCACCGCGTCAACCGCCGCGGATGCCGCGCTCTTCGCGAACGCCGTCGCGAACGCGTTCCTCGCGGCGGAGCGCGCCGACGAGAGCCGCCGGCTCGCCCTCGCGCGGGCGAGGCTACTCGAGGAGCTCGCCCGGCTTCGGCGCAGCCGAGGCTCGGCCCTCGAGATCGAGGCTTTGCAGTCGCGCGTCAGCGAGCTGAGCGTCCAGGAGGCCGCGGTCGGCTCGGAGCTTCAGCTCGCGCAGGCTGCCGAGCCGCCGGATGAGCCCTCGTCGCCGCGGCCCGTGCGGAACGCGGTGCTCGCGCTCTTCGTCGCGTTCTTCCTCGGCATCCTCGGCGCGCTCGCGCGCGAGCAGCTGGTCCCTCGCGTCGGCGGGCCGCGCGACGTCGGGAGGCTCTTCGACCTGCCCGTGATCGGCGGCATTCCGCTGGCGCGTCGTCGCTTCCGGGGCCACGGGTTCATGACTGCGGGCGAGTTCGAGGCGTACCAGACGCTGCAGTCCACCGTGCGCTTCCAGCTACCGCCGGACCAGCAGCGGATCCTGCTCATCACCAGCACGGTCCCGGGAGAGGGCAAGACGACGGTGACCGCCAATCTCGGGAGAGCCCTCGCGCGTGCCGGCGAGCGGACGCTGCTCGTGTCCGCTGACCTTCGGCGTCCGAAGCTTCACGAGCTCCTCGACGTTCGGCAGGGCCCCGGCTTGACCGAGTTGCTCATGTCGGTCGAGAAGGCGTCGAGCGCGGAGAAGCGCGAGGCGCTCGCCGAGCGGATCATGCGGATGCTCAAGACCCGCGGGAACCTCGCTGTTCTCCCGACCGGAGAGGCCCACGTCGAGGGGCCTCGCGCGTTGTTCACGGATGCACTGCCGATCTTCCTCGAGCAGGTTAGAAAGGCGGACTTCTCCTACGTGCTGATCGATTCTCCGCCGCTGCTCGGGATCGCCGACAGCCAAGTCCTCGCGCGCTACGCGGACGGCGTGCTGATGATCGCTCGGCCGGACCGGCTCACCCTCGATCAGTTGATCGACGCTCGCGACCTCCTCGAGCGGCTCGAGATCGTGCCTCTCGGCCTCGTGGTCGTCGGGACAAGACGGGGGACCTCGTACTACTACGGCCGAGGGGTCCCGGCCCTCGAGAAGACCTGATCCGCTAGCGCGGGGTCGCGAGAGCGCCGCGCATGGTCGCGGCCCAGATCAGCGCGGCGACCAGCCAGAAGTGGCGCCAGTGGATCGTGTCGATCACGGTGCTTGCGCCCAGAATCGCAACCCACGACCCGAGCAGCGGCGCCGACCCGATCCCGAAGGTCTGCCGTCCGCCGAACACGTTTCTCGTCGCGAGGAGCAGCGTCACGAGCATCAGGCCGGCGATCAGGCCGAGGCCGATGAAGCCGTTCTCGGTGAGGGCGCGGACGTAGGTGCTGTGGGCCGCGTAGCGGAGGGCTTCCTCGAACTGGCCGGGACCGATGCCGAACGGGTGGTCCGCGACGACGCGGATGCCCTCGCGTTGGGCCGCGAAGCGATTGCTGTCGTAGCTTTGGAAACGCGCACGCTCGTCGATGAACTGGACTGCGCCGGTGACGGCAATCGCTGCGGCGACCGTTCCTGCGGCGATCACGATCAGCGCCACGAAGGGTGCGGCTCGCCGGATGCCGCCGCGGCGGAGGACCACGATCAGGAACATCGTGAACGTGCCCACGATCGCGCCGGCCCACGCCGAGCGCGAGTATGAGAAGAAGATCCCGACAGCCATCGACGCCACGAGCGCGACGTTGACCAGCGGACGCGCCGGAAGCAGGCGTGGCGCCACGAACTCGTGGAGTGCGAGCAGCATCGCAGGGATGAGGAACTGTCCGAAGACGTTCGGGTCCTTGAAGGGGCCCAGAGCGCGATAGTCCGTTCCTTGCCGGAGAAGGTCGGCGCCCGGGAAGTCAGCGTTGACCGCCGCCACCGCCACTACCGCGACGACAGCCGCGGTGTACACGTAGCCGCGGACGATGAGGCGAGCGCGGGCGGGAGAGTTGAGGTACGAGGTCAGCCAGAACGCGAAGACGATGAGGTACAAGGTGATCAGGCCGTAACGCGCCGCGAGTGAGACGTTGACGGCGTCCATCGCCGAGAGCAGGTTTAGCGCCAGGAAGCTCCCGACGATGAAGAAGATCGAGGCGGGCACGCGCTGCAACGTGAATCGGCCGGTCAGCAGCGAGACAGCGATCACGACGCCGAACACGAGATCGGGCGGCGCGGGCTCGACCCGAACGAACGGCAGCAGGAACAAACCGAGCAAGACCGCGACATCCAGCCACGCGAGCGCGATCGCGAGCACGACGACGAGTCCGATCCCGATCGTGAAGACGGCGGTCCAGCTCGGAGGGCTCAGGCTGAGAGCGACGGCGATGAGCAGCCCGAAGACTGCGGCCGCCACAACGGCCACCGCAGGTGCGACGAGGAGCTGACGGTCGAACGGGCGGCTGCGTGCAGGCGCCTCGGCGATCACACGCTCAGGTTAATGACTCGTGCGGGCGCAGCTCCCGCTCCGACCGGCGTGTAGTCGGCACCGCGGCAACGGGAGGGGAGAGAGTTACTTGGGGTAGATCCCCGCCGCCGCGGCGCCGTTGCGTTTCTTCATGCTCACAGCGCTGCCAAACTGATCTCCGCCCTCCGGAAGGACGCCTCGTTAAGCCTTTTCGAGTGCCCCGAGCCGCCCTCGGCAGGCGCCGGACCCTCCGCTACCATCCGAGGACCTTGTTCGAGCGTTTCACCGAGCGGGCTCGTCAGGTCGTCGTCCTGGCTCAGGACGAGGCGCG
>JBDTVA010000004.1:0-21874 GCA_040007455.1 Actinomycetota bacterium
CATCGCTCGTGGACACTATCCGCGTGGAGAACGCCGAGATCGCGGCGCAGCTCGGGGACGTGCTGAACACGAAGCCGCTCGAGCAGGTGCTCGCGCTGCGCAAGCGCTAGTGCGGCGCGGTGCTAGGGCGCCGGGGAGCGATCGTCACGAAGCCGTCACGAAGCGGCACAGACACGGCACGAATTGGGGGGTACCGTCGACGCCGGGAGGCGGGTGGAACTGCCATTCCCCACCCCAGGGGTGGGGAGATGCTCGGATCAGGACTGGCCGGTTTGGCCCTGGCCTGACGTCGACCACTCCGCCAGGTCGTACCAGTGCGTCGCGCGCAGGGCGGCCGCGACCCCCGGGTCGGTGTGCTCGCCGTAGAAGACGTGACGCTCGAGGTCGCAGCAGATCGCGACCGTGTCCTGCGAGACGTCGCCGATGTCCACGACCGCCTCGCTCGGCAGCTTCGCCTCCGCAAGCGTGTAGTGCTTGAACTGGAGCTCGGGCGCGAGTTCCATCAGGCGCGGCCAGTCCGGGCAGGAGCGGGAGCTCATCGGGAGTGGAGTTCGGCGGGGGCGCCGATCTCCTCCCTCGTCCAACGCCCCTCGAGCCTGACGAGCCCGGCGTCGCGCTCCTGCGGGATCACGTAGAGCCGCAGCGCGTCGTCGAGCCAGTGGTAGAGATGCACGCCGTCAGCCGAGACGAGCCCGAATCGGAGCTTGAAGCGTCCCTCGGCGAGGGGGAGCTCGTCCACGTCGAAGCGGAAGACCTGCTCGCGTGCGCCGTCCCAGCCCAGGACGGAGGTGTCGTGCGAGCCACCGGCGATCAGCGCGCCGCCCCACTCGCGTAGCTCGAACTGGAGCTGCGGCGGCGGAACCGAGCGATCGGAGACGACGCGGAGGCGCACGGTCAGCTGCTCGCCCCCGACGAACTGCATCCGGTCCTCGCCGTCGGCGCCCTGGAGCGAGACGTCGGCGATGCGCGTCTCGCCACTCCCCCATTCGGTCAGACCTGCGCCGCGCTCGGCGGGATCGCGGTCCTCGGCGAGGTGCGAGCGGTAGCGGAGGATCGCCTCGTGCGTCGGGCCGTCGAAGTCGACGAGTCCATCGCGGAGCAAGACCGCGCGCTCGCAGAGCCGCTCGACGGACGCGGCATCGTGCGAGACGAACACGATCGTGCCGCCGCGCTGCTTGAACTGGGAGATCCGGCCGAAGCACTTGCGCTGGAACTCCTCGTCGCCGACGGCGAAGATCTCGTCGAGCAGCAGCACGTCTGCGTCCACGTGCGCGGCGACCGCGAAGCCGAGCCGCATGTACATCCCTGCCGAGTAGGTGCGAACCGGGAGGTCGACGTAGTGGCCGATCCCGGCGAACTCGACGATCTCGTCCATCCGCTCGCGGATCTCGGCGCGCGACAGGCCGTGCAGCGCGCCGTTCAGGAAGACGTTCTCGCGGCCGGTGAACTCGGGGTGGAAGCCTGCGCCGAGCTCGAGCAGCGATGCGACCCGCCCGCCGACCTCGACGCGGCCGATGCTCGGCTTGATGATCCCGCCGATCAGCTTCAGCAGCGTCGTCTTGCCCGAGCCGTTTCGCCCGACCAGCCCTACCGCCTCGCCCGGCTCGACGGCGAGCGCGACTCCCGAGAGCGCCCAGACGTCTTCCCCTCGCCCGCGACCACGCGTGACGATCAACTCCTTGAGCGTGCGCGCATCCTTGGGGTAGACCCGAAAGCGGCGCGACACCTCGTCGATGCGAATCTCGCCGGGGCGGATCACGCTCTCGACGGTACCGCAAGGGCCCGTCGCACCAGACCCGCGAGCACGCCGACCAAGCGGGGATCGGCGTTCGGCATCTCGATCCGCTCGAACTCGAGGCCCAACTCCCGCGCGAGCTCGGCAGCCTCGACGTCGATGTCCCACCGGATCTCGAGGTGGTCGGCGACGAAGCCGACCGGGCATGCGAGCACCTGCCGCACGCCCCCTTCGTGGAGCGCGCGGAGGTGGTCGAGGATGTCGGGGCCGAGCCACGGCACGCCGGTGGGCGACTCCGACTGGAACGAGAACGACCATTCGCGGAGCGCTGCGCGCTCCGCGATAGCTGAAGCAGTTTCGAGCAGCTGCTCCTCGTAGTCGCCCGAACCGTCCACCGGGAGGCTGTGCGCCGTGAAGACGACATGCGCCTCCGTGCCACGGACGCGATCGGCGAGCAGGTCGACGAAGCCCGGCTCGGTCCCCCAGCGCTCGACGAACGCGAGCTCCGCGCTGTCGCCGAGCGCCGACTCGACCTGACGACGGTAGCCCGCGATCGACAGGGGCGAATAATGCGGTGCGAGGACGAGACCGACGACCGTCGACGCGCCGGTCTCGAGCGCACTCGCGACCGCCTCCGCGATCCGCGGCGTCCAGTGCTTCATCCCCGTGAACACGGGGATTCCGAGCTCTCGCTCGAGCGAATCGCGCGTTTCCTCCGTAATCGCGTTCAGCGGCGACCCGTCCTCGATCCCGAGGCGCCGGTACCGCTCGACGAGGTCCGCGAGGAGCTCCGGCTTGACCGGACGTCCGCCACGGATGTCCGCGTAGTACGCCGAAACGTCTTGCAGACGCTCCGGTGACCCGTAGGCCATGAGGACGACCGCGGACGTCAGACGCGGACCTCGGTCGTCAGCTCGTGCACGAACTCCCTCAACCGCGACAGAACCGAAGGGTCGGTCTCGGGCAAGACGCCGTGGCCGAGGTTGAAGATGTGCCCCGGCCGCCCACCTGCGCGGTCGAGCACGTCGCGGGTGCCGGCCTCGACTCGTTCCCAGGGGCCGAGCAACAGCGCGGGGTCGAGATTGCCCTGGACGCCGCGGTCCTTCCCGGCGAGCGACCACCCTTCGTCGAGCGGAACGCGCCAGTCGAGCCCGATCACGTCGCCGCCCGCGTCGGCCATCGCACGCAGCAGGTGCGTGGTTCCGGTGCCGAAGTGGATCGTCGGGACGTCGAGCGCCGCGAGGATGCGCGCGGAGTACGGCGCGACGAACTCGACGTAATCGGCGACCGAGAGCGCCCCCACCCACGAGTCGAAGAGCTGTACGACGTCGGCGCCGGCGTCGGCCTTTGCGCGCACATACGTCGCAAACGTGTCGGCGAGCTTTTCGCAGAGCGCGTGCCACACCTGCGGCTCCTGGTACATCAGCGTCTTGACCTTGGTGAAGTCACGACTCGGCTTTCCTTCGACGAGGTAACCCGCGACCGTGAAGACGCCGCCGCAGAAGCCGACGACGGCCTGGTCGTCGCGAAGCTCTCGACGAACGATCCCGATCGCTTCCAGGATCGACGGATCGGGTTCGCCGACGCGCAGGCGCTCGACGTCCGCAGCGCTCGCGATCGGCTGCTGCACGACAGGCCCGACGTTCTCGACGAGCTCGACGTCGACGCCCATCCCGAGCACCGGCAGCATGATGTCCGCGAACATCACCGCGGCGTCGACGTCGTGGCGGCGGACCGGCTGCAGCGTCACCTCTGCACAGAGCTCCGGGTCGCGCACGACGTCAAAGAGCGTGCGGCCTCGGCGGACCTCGCGGTACTCCGGCAGCGAGCGGCCCGCTTGACGCATGAACCAGACCGGCGTGCGCTCGACCGGCTCGCGCCGAGCGGCGCGCACGAGGAGCGGTTCCATAGCGACTAGAGCCCCTCTCCGGGTAACTCCTCGTCGCCGGGGTGCGATGGGCGGCGCGACGCAAGGACGCAGGGAGCGGTCATATCGAAAAGATATGGGCGCGACCGAGGACGCCGCGTCGGGTCGTCCAGCGCGGCCCGGCGGCACAGCGCGTTGCCGGGAGAGGGGCTCTTAGACTAGTGGTGGATGGGACGGCCGCTCGCGGTCAGATGGGGCGCCCACGAGCTGCCCGAGCTGCACGCAGGCGTGCGGACGAGCGCGCGCGTGGAGCTCGAGAACGCCGGCGACACCCCGTGGCGCGGCGATCGCTTCACGGTCTCGTACCACTGGCTCGACGAACTCGGCAACGCGATCGTCTGGGACGGGCTGCGCACGCCCGTTGCCGCCGAGCCCGGCGGCAGCGCCACCGTCGACGTCGCGGTTCGCGCGCCGATCCCGCCCGGGCACTACCGGCTCTCGATCGACCTGGTGGACGAGAGTCGGTTCTGGTTCGGCGAGCTCGGCGAGGCGACGCTCGACTTCGAGATCGACGTGCTCGAGCGCGAGGGCGTGCCGGTCGCGCACCTCGGCGAGGCGATCGCCGCTCCCGACTGGCACGAGCGCGTGCTGGCCGCGCACCGCGAGGGCTATGCCGTCATTGGGGGCTCGGTGGAAGGCCGTCGTCGTCCGGCCGAGCTCGCGGCGTATGCGCCGCCTGGTCGGGTGCCAGGGTTCGCGCACCCGCTCGTGTGCCCTTCCGTGCTCGAGGGCGCCGCCGTGCGCTGGACGGAGGTGGCGGGACTTCCCGCGGCCATTCCGCTCGGCGGCGAGCCGGCGCTCTACGACGGGCGGATCACAGTTCGACTGCCATCCGGTCGTCGACGCGGTTGAACGCCCACGCGCCGAGCGCGAGCGCAGCGACTGCGGCGACGCAGAGATAGACGACGTCGCCGACCGCCGGCCACTCGCCGAAGAAGAGCGGATCGCGGATCGCGTTCACCGGCGGCGCGACGAAGTTGACCCAACGGAGGAGCTCGGCGAGCCAGTCGTAGTCCGCGGCCGCGCCCGGCAGGTTCCCGATCGTGTAGAGGATCGGCGTCAGGAAGAACCACGGGAGCAGAAACGCGCTCACGAGATGCTCCACGTCTCGGAACACGACAGTCGCGCAGGCGACTGCGAGCGCGACTCCCGAAACGAGCAGCACGAACACGGCGGCGAGCGGGATCGCGACCCACTCCGTCGTGCGCACCCGCGGGAGGAACGCGAAGTTCAACGCGAGCACGACGACGAACATCACGACGAAGGCGACGAGGTTCGTCGCGACTGAGGACAGCGGGACGAGCTGGCGAGGGAAGCGCGTCTTGCGGATCAACGCCGCCGCCTCCAGCAGGCTCTTCGAGGCGGCCTGCAGCGAGTTCGCGAAGAAGACCCAGAGCACGAGCCCGGTGAGCAGGAACAACCCCGGATACTCCTGGTCGATCACCTGCCAGAGCAGCGAGAAGACGACGAGGTAGATCGCCATCAGCAGCAGTGGGTTCGCGAGCGACCAGAGCACGCCGAGCGCGGTGCCCTTGTACTTCGCCTCGAGGTCGCGCCGGAAGAGCGAGGAGAACAGCTCGCGGTAGCGCAGGACGTCGGAGTACGTGCTCATACGACTCTGCGTCCGAAGATCGTGATCCCCGAGTACTCGCTCAGGTTCTGCGTCGCGATCGTCGCCGCCGTGCGGCCGACGAGCGGCACGCGCATGACGTGGCGCAACCGGCGGCGCTGACGGATCACGTCGTAGCCCTCCGCCTGCTCGAGCCGCGTGATCGCGACGCCCGCAGAGAGGAACGCGCCGACGTATTCCCACATCGTGTGCACGTGCTCGTTGATCCCGAACGCCTTCTCGGAGGACTGCTGCGGATTGTCCTCGCTCGCCCCCGGCGCGCGAGTCCCTTCGTTCAGCGCAGCGACGATGCCGCCACGACGGGCGACGCGCGCCATCTCCTTGACCATCCTCCGCGCGTCCACCGCGTGGTGCAGGCTCGCGACGCAGTAGACGAGGTCGAAGGAGCGGTCCGCGAACGGGAGGTTCTCGCCGTCGGCCTGGACACGCTCGAACGGACCGACGTGGCGCTCGTAGAACTCGCCCCGGCCGAGCCCGATCACCGGGTCGGCGAGGATGTCGGTCGCGACGTAGTCCACGCCACGAGGGACCATGTGGAGCGCGCCCCAGCAGCGGGCGGCGCCGACCTCGAGCACCCGCTGGCCCGGCTTCACGTAGTTGCGGAGCAGCAGGTTGAAGGAGTGCTCGTTTGCCGACCACGTCGGGTCGTCCCAGGGGACGGCGGGCAGCAGGAGGTCCGTCGCGTCGTCCTCGCCGTACCACCCTTCCTCCCTGGCCTTGGCCGGCCACGCGTCGATCTCCCGGCGCTTCTCCACCATCCCCGGGAGCCGGTCGTCGAGCATCAGGGGCACGCCGTCTTCGATCTCGAAGGCGCCGCCGCAGCCGGAACAGGCGAGCCCGTCGCCGTCCAGGGCCAGCTCCGAGGAGCACACCGGGCAGCGGAGAACCTCGAGGAGCGAAGGCCGCACGAAGCTAGGTTAGGCACACAACGCGCTAACAGCCCTCCTTTACCCTTTCCTTTCGTGATCGCGCTCGCTGCGATCGCCGCCCTGGCTGCCTCGTACGCGGTGATCTGGGCGGCGCTCCGTTCCCCCATCTTCCGCCGCCTTACCGCTGCGCCTAGCGCCGATCGCTGGCACGAGCGAGAGACCCCGCTCGTCGGCGGCCTCGGGATCTTCGCGGGGCTGCTCGCCGGCGCCCTGGTCGCGGTCGCGACCGGTGCGCTCGAGCCTAGCTCGGAGCTCTGGGGAGTGCTCGGCGGCTGCGCGCTGCTCTTCCTCGCGGGATTCGTCGACGACCTGTACGCGCTTCCCGCCTGGGCAAAGCTCGCGGCCCAGGTCGGCGCCGCGGCGATCGCGCTGTCGAGCGGCTTGACAGTCGAGCTGATCGGGAGCGACTGGATCGCGGTGCCGCTCGGCGTGATCTGGCTCGTCGGAATGACGAACGCGTTCAACCTGCTCGACAACATGGACGGACTCGCGGCGACGCTCGCCGCGATCGCGGCCGGCTACTTCGCGCTCGATGCCGTCACCGTCCACCCGAACGACACCGTGCTCGTGCTCGCGCTCTCGCTCGCGCTCGCCTGCGTCGGCTTCCTGCGCTTCAACCTGCGCGTGCGCGGCGGCGCCGAGGCGTTCATGGGCGACTCCGGCTCGCAGGTGCTCGGCTTCGCCGTGGCGTGCTTCGGGCTCCTGACGAGCTACAAGGTCGCGGGCTCGACCGCCGCGACGCTCCTGCTTCCGATCCTGATCCTCGCCGTGCCGATCCTCGACACGACGCTCGTCACGGTCGTGCGGCTGCTCGAAGGCCGTCCGGTCCACCAGGGCGGGCGCGACCATGCATCGCACCGGCTCGTGTACCACGGGCTCTCGGAGAAGCGCTCGGTCGTGTTGCTCGCGCTCGTCGCCGCCGCGCTCGGCGGGACGAGCTTCGCCTACTCCGTCCTGAACAACACGCTCGTGACGCTGTTCGGCGTCCTCCTGACGTTCGCGCTGCTTGTGCAGTTCGCGAGCCTGCTCTCCGACGCCGACCGCGATCGGACGTCGGGAACGTCGTTCTTCGCGGTGCACCGCAGGCGCTTCGTCGAGGTCGTCGTCGACTTCGCGCTGATCTGCGCGGCGTTCCTCGCGGCGTACCTTCTGCGCGTCGAAGGTGAGGGGACGGTCGCGCAGCGGTTCATCTTCACGACCGCGCTGCCGATCTTGCTCGTCTCGCGCTACCTCGCGTTCATCCCGTTCGGTCTCTACCGCGGCGTGTGGCGCTACGCGGGCGCCCGCGATGCGGTCGCCGTCGTCGCAGCGGTGGTGGTCTCCGAGTTCGTCGCGTTCGGCGTGCTCGCCGCGACGCGCGACCTGGGTGACTTCCCGCGCAGCGTGTTCGTGATCGACGCGCTCATCTGCGTCGTCCTCGTCGGTGCGTCGCGGTTCTGGGAGCGTGCGGCGGCACGGGGGCTCTCGTCGTTCCACACGACGCGCCGACGGACGCTGATCGTGGGCGCAGGACGAGGTGGGCGCAGCCTGCTCCGCGAGCTGCGCGAGACGCCGGGCGAGCACGTCGTCGGCTTCGTCGACGACGACCCGCGCCTACGGCGCAGGCGGCTCCAGGGCGTCCCCGTCGTGGGCGGGAGCGCCGAGATCGTGCGCGTGGTCGAGCGAACGCGTCCCGACATCGTGCTGGTCACGATCCCGGGGGCGGAGCGCGAGCGGCTCGACGCGATCGTCGCGGCGTGTGCGTCGGCAGGCGTGCCGTGTCGGTTCGTGCGACGCGATCTCGACCTCGACCCGGTCGTCATCCTCGGGTCGGCAGCCGAGTGAGCGTCGCGAGCGCACGCGCCGCGGCCGTTCCGAGGCCGTGGGTCAGCCGGCTGCTCGCGGCCGTGCCGATCCTGTCGCTCTACCTCTGGCTCTGCGTGCTCTACGGCTGGGAGGCCTCCGGGCATGTCACGATCTGGCTGAACAGCGACGAGCTCGAGACCGCGCAACTCTCGCGCGCCGTCGCCGAGACGGGCGAGACCGCGCGCCGCGGCGTGCCGTACCCGTCGCACGCGCTCTACCCCTACGTGCTGGCTCCGGTCTGGTGGATCCAGGACGTCGGGCAGGCGTACGGCGTCGCGAAGCTCCTCAACGTCCTGCTGATGACGTCGGTGGTCTTTCCCGCCTACGGACTCGCGCGGATGGTCGTGTCGAAGCCCTGGGCGCTGTTCGCCGCGGCGGGCGCGGGCGTAATCCCGGCGCTCTACTACTCGTCGATCCTGGTGGAAGAGCCGCTCGCCTACCCGTGGGCGACGCTTTGTGCCTACCTGATCGCCAAGGCGTACGCGCTGCGGACCCGGTGGTGGGTCGGTGCCGCTGTGCTGGGGTCGCTCGTCGCTCCCCTGGTCCGCGAACAGCTTGCGGTGGTGCCCGCGGCATTCCTGATCGGGGCGCTCGCGCTCGTCGCGACGAGTCCTCGCGCAAAGCAGGAGTACGCGCGCTGGTCACGCTGGGACTGGGTCGGCGGCGTCTTCCTGCTCGTCGGCGTCGTGATCGTCGTCAATGCGGCGATCTCACACATCTCGTTCGCCTGGCTGGTCGCGACGCAGCACTACAAGGATCGGATGCTCGAGAACGGGCTCTGGGCCGTCGGCGCGCTCGCGGTCGGGGTCGGGGTCTTCCCGATGGTCGCGGGCTTGGCCGCGCTTGTCCGCCCGCGCGGCGAGGAGTGGACTCCGGAGCGGCGTGGTGTCGTCGCGGCGATGGGAGCACTGATCGTCGGGTTCGGCTGGTACACGGCAGTCAAGGCGGCGTACATCTCGACGACGTTCTCGACGCTGGTCGTCGAACGGAACCTGATCTATGTCGCACCGCTTCTGTTCGTCGGCACCGCAATGTTCTTCGAGCGTCCGCTCACGCGTTGGTGGGCGGTCGCCGGCGCGGCCGGGCTCACGCTGTCCTCGCTCCTGCTCGCCTACCAGTACAAGCTGGACGTGCGCATCTACTCGGACGCGCCGGGCTTCTCGCTGTTGCAGGCGGCGAACCGGACGTACGGGTGGACGCCGGATCGCGCGCGCAACGTGCTGATCGGCTTCATCGTGTTGTCGCTCCTCGTGATCGTGCTGCCGCGCGTGCTCCCGTGGGGAACGCGTCAGGTCCTCGCGCTGGTCGCAGTGCTGCTCCTCGTCTGGGGGATCGCCGGCCAGATGTCTGCCGCGAGCGCCTCGAACACGTTCTCCGAGGAGATCTCCGCGGACATCGATCCGCCGTTCGACTGGATCGACCGGGCGACCGGCGGCGCGCCGACGCTCTACCTCGGGCAGCGACTCACTGACTACAACGGGATCTGGCAGATGGAGTTCTGGAACCGGTCGCTCAAACACGTCTGGTCGACCGACGGCAGCGCGCCCGGCCCCGGGCCAACGCTGTCGCCCGATCTCGTCGACGCTGCGACCGGAGAGATCACGCAACCGCCGACGGCAGTCGAGTATGTCGTCGTCGACCCCGGAATCGACATCGTCGGCACGCCCATCGAGAGCCACACGCACTACGCGGCCGGGACGAAGACGTTTTGGCGACTCGTGAAGATCGTCCCACCGCTCCGGCTCCAGAACTCGACGCGAGGCGTGACGCAGGACGGATGGGCAGCAGACCAGACCGACTACACGCAGTTCACCACGCCCGGGAACCTGCCCGGGTTCGCTGTCGTACGCATCCACCGACTCGGTTGGGGCGGCAAGGACGTGCCGAAGGGCGGCTCGCGCGTCGTGATCCGGGTCGGTGAGCTCGTCCGCAAGGACAAGCAGCCGTCGCTCGGGCGCGTCACCGCTCGCTGCACGTTCAAGATCAACCGGCTCGAAGACCGCACGTTCCTGCTGCAGACGCCGCCTCCGCCGTTTCACGTGGACGTCAGGATCGACCCGACGTTCGTGCCGCGCGAGATCGACCCCCGCGACCCGGACACGCGTGAGCTCGGCGCGCAGGTCGGCTACAGCTTCTCGCCGGCCGCGAATGTCGCGCCGAGCCTCCGGGGATGCGCCGCCGGCCTGCGCGGTCCCGGCCGCTGAGCCGGCTCACAGCCGCAACGTAAAGGTCCGCCTCGCGGTGCCGTCGACCTCGACGCGGGCGATCACGCGCCCGCGCAGCCGACCGGCGTACCGTGCGGTCAGGATCGCGCGTGTCCGCGGCAGCACCTCGCGTACCTCGGCGCTCACGCGCTCGACGCGTCCACGAGCGGACAGCACGACGGTCACGACGTTCGTCTCGATCAGGTCGCCGAGGTTCGCGAGCGTCACGTCCAGGTTGCGGGAACGGCCGCTCCGGCGCACGCGCAGACCTCGCACGGCCACGCGCCGAACGACCTTCCCGGGCACGCGGACGGCGACGCGCACGCCGAGACGCATGCGGACTCCGACTCCGCCGACGCGACTCGGTCGGGTGAGAAGCAGGAGGAGCGCGTGGTGGTCGCCCGGTCGCGCGCGTGCGGGCACACGCGCCGCGACCTCGAGCTCGGCTTTCCCGCCCGGCGCGATCGACAACGCCGAGGGCCGAAAGACCAGCCACGACTGCGCGCTCCGCAAGCCGGGTCGCCCGACCGCCGGTCGGCCCCGCAGGTCGAGCGTGAAGCTGCCACGACCGACGCTCACCTGGGCAGGGGACGCCCCGAAGTTCGTCAGCGTGACCGACGTCCGGCTCGAGCCGCTCAGCGCGATCCGCGTGGGCGAGGCCGAGAGCGACGCGAGCGGTCGCTCCCGGCCTGCCCCATGCGGCGCACCGGCGGCAACGAGCGCCAGAGCGGCGATCGCTGCGCCCGGCGCGAGGATCACCGGCCGATCACCGTGAACGTGACCGTCGCGGTGTAGCGGCCCGGCGCGACCGTGGGGAACGGCGCGGCGAACCCGACGTTCGTGGGCCACACGTCGCCGCTGGGAGCACTGATCGCGCTCGTCTGCCCGATCGTCAGCACCGACGGCCCGATCGGCACGGGCGCGAGAGCACTGCCGGCGAGCGCCGACCCGAGCGTGCCGCCCGAAGGCGCGGTGGCCTGGAGCGCCAGCGGCAGGTCTGCGGGCGCGAACGCGCTGCGGTGAACCGTGAGCGCGTAGCCCGCGGGGTGGTTGCTGAGCACGGTCACGCGCTCGGAGACCGGAGCGGGTGCAGCGCCGGCGGTCGTCGTGCCGAAGCTGAGCGTCGCCTTCTCGAGCGAGAGCGAGAGTGCGGCCTCGACCTGCACCTCGACCGCCGCCGTCTGCGTGGCGGTCGGTCCTGCGGGCGGCGTCGTCGAGCAGGCGTGCGCCGCCGACGCCGAGTTGCGCGGCGCCGGAGCTGCAGCGGTGAAGTCGGCGGCGTTCGCGTCGGTGTCGGAGCAGCCGGAGCCGCCGCGGAAGGCAGCCGTCGTGCTGCTCAGCGCAGGCGCCGCGCCGCTGCCTTCGTAGTCGCCCGCGGTGCCGAAGCCGACGAGATCCTCGACGAGCGCGCCCGCGCTGCAGCTCCCGGGCGTCGCGCCGCACGTGAGGTCGGCCGTGTCGCGGACGAGCGCGATCTTCCCGCTCGTCGCGCTGAGGTTCGTCGTGCCCGTGGCGTCGGGCGTCGGGAGCGCGCTCCCCACCGTTCCACCCGCGAGCTGCACGAGGTAGTACTTGCCCGGTTGCACGGTTCCCGTCAACGGTGTCGCGGACCAGCTCGTGCCGGCCGCGGTCGCGTACTGGACCGACCACCCCGCGACGCTGATGGATGTCGTCCCGGAGTTGAAGAGCTCCACGTAGTCGTTCGCGTACGGCGCGCCCGCGTTTCCGCCGCCGCCGTACACCTGGCTGACGACGAGCGCGGTCGTCCCGCTCGCGGCAGCGGGCTGGACGAAGAGAACGAGCAGGGCGAGCAGGACGAGCAGGCGGACACGTGTCATCGGCGACTCCGTTTCGTGGCGGGGGACAGATGTGTCCGTCCGTGGTAGCCGCAGGCAAACCGGCGCGAAAGTGTCCGTTACGGGTTCGTCACGCTCCTGACACGAACTCGGCGCACTTCGGCGCGCTAGCCGAGGCGGAGCAGGCTCTCGGGGTGCTTGCGCACGAAGCGCGCCATCCCGCGGAGGTGCCACCAGGTGTGGCGGGTGAGAAACCGGCGGTCGATCACGGCCGCGTAGTCGTGCGTCACGCGCGCGGCCGGCACGTACCACCGCTCCCACCCCGCGCGAAACGCGCGGTACGAGAGGTCGATGTCCTCGCCGTAGTGTCGAAAGCCGCCGTCCCAGCCGTCGAGCTCGTCGAGCATGGCGCGGCGCATCAGCAGAAACGCGCCGAGGAGCCAGTCGGCCTGCACCGGCTCGCTCGGTCGCTCGTCGAGATGGTAGTGCCCGCGCTGCGAGTACGTTCCCCCGAAGAGTGCACGGAGCGGCGTGCGGCGCACCAGCGTTCCACCGACCGTCGGGAAGCGCCTGCGCGACGGCTGCCAGCGCCCGTCGGGCCACTGCATCTGCGGCCCCGCGATTCCGGCGCGCGGATGCGACTCCATGAACGCGCGCAACGTCGAGACCGCCTCCGGCGCAGGGACCGCATCGGGATTCGCGACGAGGACGTACTCGCCGCTCGTCGCCGCGATGCCCTGGTTGACGTTGGCGGCGAACGGGAGCGGCCGCGCGTTTCGAAGCACGCGAGCCCCGTCGGGCTCGCCGCGAACGCTGCCCGGCCGGTTCTCGATCAGCACGAGCTCGTCCACCTGCGGGAGCAGAACGGGCACGAGCTCTTCGACCTGCTCCGCGTGGCCATGCGACGCGACGATCGCCGAGACCTTCAGAGCCGCGTCCACGATGTGTCCTCGTTGCCGGGGTGCGCTGGGTGGTGCGAGGCAAGGACGCAGGGAGCGTTCGTATCCGCAGTGATACGAACGCGACTGAGGACGCCGCATCGCGCCGCCCAGCGCAGCCCGGCGGCACAGCGACTCATCGTGGATGCGGCTCTCATAGCAGCTCCCGGTAGACGTCGAGCGTGCGCCGCGCGGTCTCCTCCCAGGTGAACAGGCGCGCGCGCTCGAGCCCGGCGGCGACGAGACGCTCGCGATCGTCGAGAGCGGCCCTGACGGCCCCTCCGAGCTCGGAGGGCTCCGCGAACAGCGCCGCGTCCCCTGCCACCTCGCGGAGCGCCTCGTCGGGCGCAGCGACGACCGGCGTCCCGCTCGCCATCGCCTCGACGACCGGCAGGCCGAAGCCCTCGTAGCGCGACGGGAGCACGAGCGCGGCGGCACCGCGGTAGAGCTGCGCGAGCTCCGCCTTGGGCACGTAGCCCCGAACGTCCGCGCCTGCGAGCCGCAGCTCGTTCGCGAGGCCGGCGTCCTTCTCGGGGCCGACGACGACGAGCCGGAGCCCGTTCGCCGAGGCGGCGGCGGCGGCCGCGAGCGGGTCCTTGCGTTGCTGGATCGCGCCGACGAAGAGCAGGTACGTCCCCCGGCCTTCGACGCCGGGCCGGAACGCCGGGTCGACCCCGAGCGGCGTGACGACGATCTTCTCCGTCGCGACGTCGTAGAGCTCGACGAGGTCGCGCTTCGTCCGCTCGGAGATCGCGAGCACGCGCGCCGAGCGGCGCACGGAGCGCGGGACGACTCGGCGGAAGACCGCTCGGTCCTTCCACCCCATGAGCGCACGGTCGCGCTCAAAGCTCAGGTCCTGCACGGTGAGCACTGCCGGACAGTTGAGCCGGAGGGGAAGCGCGTGGACGAAGTGCACGACGCGCGGCTTGACGCGACGGAGGAGCCTCGGCACCGACCACGCCATCCGCAGCTCCTGCGAGCCGGTCGTCAGCACGAGCGGCTCGATGCCCTCCGGCACGAGCGACGCGTCGCGCGTGATCGCAGCGATCCGGAGGTCGGCTCTTTGGCTGCCAAGCGCACGCAAGAGGTTCGCGACGTACGTCTCGTCGCCGGTTCGGCCGCGACCGAGCACGTCGGCGTCGAGGACGATCACAGCGCCGCCTCGTAGACCTCGACGGTCCGCCGAGCGACGTCGTCCCACGAGAACGACCGCGCGCGCGCCAAACCGAGCGCGCGGAGCTCGTCGCGGCGCCGGTTCGCCTCGTCGATTCCCGCGGCGATCGAGGCCGGGTCGAGCGGGTCGACGAGCACGGCGGCGCCTCCCGCGACCTCCTCGGTCGCACCGCCGCGAGAGGTGACGACCGGCGTGCCGACGGACATCGCCTCGAGCACCGGGATCCCGAAGCCCTCGTAGAGCGACGGGTAGACCAGAGCGCGCGCTCCCCGAAGCAGCTGCGCGAGCTCGTCGTCGCCGACCTCGCCGAGCCAGCGGACGCCGTTCGGCGAGACGCCGCCCCAGCCGCGCGCACCGACGACGCGCAGCTCGACGCCGGCGCGTGACGCCGCCTCCGCCGTGCGCTCCAGGTTCTTGCGCGGCTCGAGCGTCCCGACCGCGAGCACGTAGTCGCCGTCGGCGCTCGGGCCGTCGGGGGTCAGGCCCCCGAGCGGCGGAACGCCGATCACGGTCACCTTGCCGGGGTCCACGTCGAGGAGCTCCACGAGCTCACGCTTCGTGAACTCGGAGATCGCGATCACCCGGCGCGCGGCGCGCACGACCCGCGGGACGGTGACCCGGCTGTACGTGCGGTTCCACCGGTTGAAGAGCTCCGGGTGCCGCAGAACGGCGAGGTCGAGGACGGTGACGACCGTCGGCACGGAGTTTCGGAGCGGCGCTCGAAACGTCGGGCAGTGGAGCACGTCGGCGTCGCGTGCTGCCCGCGACAGCCCGAGCGGATACCAGCCTGCGTCTCGAAGCACCGCGGTCGCGCGGCCCTCACCGCCCCACGCGAGCTCGCGAAGCTCGACGTGCTTCGGCAGCTCGCGTCTCAGGCCCTCGACGTAGCGCGCCGACCCGGCGCGGGTCAGCCGAAGCGGCGACACGTCGAGTGCGACCTTCACGCGGCCGCCTCGCGATACCCGCGGAGCAGCGACTCGCCGGTCGAGCGCCACGTGAACCTGCGCGCGTGCTCGAGACCTCTCGCGACCAACTCTTCGCGCCGCTCGCGCGCCTCCTCGATTCCCTGCGCGATCGCGTTTCGATCCTCGACGTCGACACGCACGGCGGCGGCGCCCGCCGCCTCGTCGAGCGACGCGTGGTTCGAGCAGACGACGGGCGTCCCGCTCGCCATCGCCTCGACGACAGGCATGCCGAACCCCTCGAAGCGCGAGGGAAAGACGAACACCGAAGCGCCGCGATAGAGCCGCGGCAGCTCGTCGTCAGGAACGTAGTCGACGACGCGGATACCGAGCCCGTCGAGCACCTCGAGATTCTTGCGAGGCTCGCGCGTGCCGATCGCGAGCACGTCGACGCCTTCAGCGCGAGGTCCGTCCGGCGTGTAGCGCTCGTCGACCCCCGGATAGGCGACGCGCGGCCGCACGCCGAGCCGCTGCTCGACGTCGCGCGCGGTGAACTTCGAGATCACGAAGAGGGCGTCCGCCCGCTTCGCCTCGCGGTAGCTACGCCCATGGAGCCTGCGCGTGCGCCGGTGGGACCACTCCGGAAAGTGCAGCGGCGCAAGGTCGTAGATCGTCATCGCGCGCACGCCGCCGCGTTGCGGGACGTGCAGCCAGTCCGAGAGGTGGAAGACGTCGAAGTCACCGAGGACGCGCTCGAGACGCGGACGCTTCGCCGCCGACCATGCCTCGCGCCACGCGTACGACGCCGGCAACGTGCGGAGATGGCGCTCGATCGGGATCCCCTCCAGCGACTCGTCGATCTTCCGGGCCCCGCGCTCACTCGCCGGCGCGAACGCGACGACGTCGTCCGCGCCGGCCTCGACCAGGCCGGTCAGCATTCCGCGGATGTAGTTGCCGATCCCGGTGCGCGGGTGCGAGAGCGGCGAGACGTCGACGACGATCCTCATGGTTCGGCCGGTGCCGCGACCGGTTCTGCGACGAGCGAAAAGCAAGCAATGCAAGGACGCAGGGAGCGCACGTACGTGGACCGTACGTGCGCGACTGAGGACGCGGCAGCGCGCCGCTTTGCAGCCGTCGCAGGGCCGGATCGCGGTGCCGGTCGAGCCATACCTAGGGTGCGTAGCGGAACGAGTTGAAGTGGAGGCCGAGGGGCCGCGGGTCGTTCGGGCCGGGGATCTTCGTCGGCGAAACGTCGAAGCGCGCGACGCAGCGGCCCTGGACCGGCATGAGCGGCGCGACGACCACGTGCGGGCGACCGTCCGGGGGGACCGTCGCCGAGACCTTCGTCCCGAGCACCCGAACTCGCGAGGGCTCCTGGTAGAGCGCCGCGTCGCTCTGGAGCGCGACGGCGACCGTTCCGCCTGCGCAGTCGAAGCGCGTGTAGGTCACGCTCGGGCCCGACCACGTGTCCGCGGGGTGCAGCCCCTCGACGAGCGCGGCCTGCCGCAGCGGACGGTCGACCTCGTACAGGAAGACGTTGCGCGCGCCGTCCTTCGCCACGACGTCCCCGACGAGCTCGGCGGACCCGTCGGTGAGGACGAACGGCACGTCGGGGGCGCCGTGGAGCACGCCCGTGCTGCGGTCGAGCGTCACCTTCGTCGCGGGCAGTCCGCCCTCCATCGGCGTGCCCGCGTAGAAGACAGGGCCGACGCTCCGGTTGAAGAACTCGTTCTGCCAGACGGAGAAGCGCGATCCGTTGCCGGTCCACAGCACGCCGACCTCGCCACGCCCCGCCACGGCCCGGTCGATCCACTCGCGGTCCTGCTTGTGCATCCCCTCGGCGAGCGCGCCCGCGGCGGCGTACTCCATCCGCGCCGAGATCGGCCGCGCGACCGCGAGGAAGAACGCGAGCACGCCGAGCGGGAGCACGATCGCCAGTCGCCGCGGCACGACGAGGAACGCGAGTGCCGCGAGGATCGAGCACGCGACGACGACCGCGACGACCTCGTCGAGTGAGACCCAGCGCTCGTGCACGCGCCAGAGCGCGAGCATGAGCAGCGTGTCCGACTGGCTCGGCACGCCGATCAGCCGCTCGAAGGGGATCACCGCCGGGAGCGCCGCTGCCAACACTGCCGCCGCGCCGGCCGTGAGCGGCGGCCGTGGAGCCCCCTGGTCGACCCAGACGAGCAGCGCGATCAGCATCAGCGGCGCGAGGTAGAAGAGGTTGCGCTCCTCGATGCGCTGAACCGACGGCAGCGACGCGAACGCGGACACTTCGAGCAGCAAGAAGACCGAGAGCGACGCGGTCGCCGCGAGAAACGGGCGCAGGCTTCGCGGCAAGCGGTTCCAGAGAGCGAGGAGCACGAGCAGCGCGGCGAACGGGAACACGCCCACGTACAGGTCGAGCTCGGCGACGTGGTAGACGAGCCAGCGCAGCACCTCGGCCGGCTCGTACGCGTAGTCGCCGGCGACGGAGTACGCGCCGAGCAGGCCGAGCGGCGACTCGCCGCGCGCGAGCTGGACGAGCACCGCGACGAGCGCCGCGCCCCCGAGCGTCCCGTAGAGAACGCGGAACGAGCGCCACGTCCCGATCACGACCGGTGCGACGACGATCGCGGGGAAAAACGCCAGCGCCTGCGCGCGCGTCAGGTACGCAACGACGCAGCAGCCGAGCAGGAGCAACTGGCGCGCAGGCGTCGGCCGCTCGAGCGTCAGCACGAAGACGAGCACGACCGTGAGGAAGATCGGGTAGAAAGCGTTCTCGGTCATCACCTCGCCCGCGTAGAGGAGCGAGGGAAGCGCGACGGCGAGCACCGCCGCGAAGAGCGATAGTCCCACGGGCAGGACCCGCCGCGCGAGGAAGTACGCGGGCAGCGCCGCGAGCGACATGGCGACGGCGTTGATCGTCTTGACGGCGGCGTACGCGTGCGGCAGCGAGTCGAAGAGCACGTACGCGGGTGCGATCACGAGCGGGTAGACGAGCCCGTAACCATGTGTGGCGACGCCGCGGATCGCGAAGCCGTCCCCCGCCGCGAGGCCGCGCGCGAGCTCCGAGTAGATCAGCTCGTCGACGACGATCCACGGAGCGTCGATCCGGAGCGCGAAGAAGAGCCGCGCGACCGCCGAGATGGCGACGATCGCCGTCAGCCAGGCCCACACCGGAACGGCGCGGACGAGCGAGCGTGCCGGTGACCCGGCGACGGCCCTAACGGCCAAGCCCGACCTCGCGGAGCGCCGAGCCGATCGCCTCCGAATCCTCGAGTCCGACCTCGGCGGCGCCCTGCGCGACGCTGCGGAGCAGCTGCTCCCGCACCGCGGGGCCGCCGGCCGCCTCCTCGAACGCGCGCACGTAGAGGTCGGCGACGCGGTCGAGCCCGTGCTCGCTCGAGGCGTAGCTTCGGGCCGCTTCGCTGAACGACGCGCGGCGCGCGGGGTCGTCGGCGAGTAGGAGCAGCGACGCTGCGAGCGACTCGACCTCGCGCTCGTCCGGCGCGACCTTCAGAACCACGCCGTCGGGAAGCTCTCCGTACGCGTCGACGTCACTCACGATCAGCGGCTTGGCGAGCGAGAGGACGCGGATCGCGCCGGCCGAGGTCTCGCCCATCGTCGGCCAGCGCAGCGAGACCGCGACGTCGCAGGCGGCGATCAGCGACCAGAAGCGCGCCTCCTCGACGTAGCCGTGCCGCTCGACCGCATCCTCGAGCCCGAGGGCGGCGATCCGGCGCTCGAGCTCGAGCCCGGGCGCCTCCGGACCGACGAGCAGGAGCCGGGCGCGTGGGTGGCGCGTGCGGACGACCGCGAACGCCTCGAGCAGCTGCGGGATGCGCTTGTTCGAGTTCAGGAAGCCGAAGCTGCCGATCACCGGCTCGCCTTCGACCGGAGCGGGCTCTGCCGGCGGTGCGGGCCAGACCGGCATCGGGATCCTCCAGATCGGCCCGTCGAAGCCCGCGGCGAGCGCGCGCGCGCGGACGTGCTCGGAGTGGACGATCAGCCCGTGCTCCCTCGCCAAATCGAGCACCTCGCCCGCGAGCGGGAAGTCCTCCGGACGCGTCGACCAGAGCGGCGGAACGCAGCCGTCGACCACTCCGAGCCCGAGCAGGCGGCCGGGGAGGCCGGAGTCTCGCTCCATCGCGTTCAGGTAGCCGGCGACGTCCTTCCGCGCGAGCGTGAGCCCGGCGACGAGGTGGTGGAGCACGAAGTCGTGCAGCACGACGACGCCGGGCGTTCGCCGCAGCGCGTCGACGATCCAGCCGTGGACGTCGGGGTTGTTGCCGACGTGGTAGACCGAGAGCTCGGTCCCGCGCGGCGGCTTCGTGTGCCCGCGCGCGGGCACGACGACGTCGACTCGCTCCTTCAGGGCCGGGATGAGCAGCGCGCTGTAGTCCGCGATGCCCGAGCGCTCGGGCGGCAGCGGCGAGTAGTAGGCGACCTTCATCCGAGCAGCCGCTCGATCGCCGCGTCCCACGTCACGCGTTCGGCAACCGCTTTGCCGGCGCGACCCCACTCCTGCCCCTCGGCCGGATGGTCGCGCAGGTAGCGCAGCGCCTCCGCGACCTCGTCGGCGCGCGGCGCGGTCACGAGCCCGGTCCGGCGGTCGGCGACGACGTCGAGCGGCCCGCCCGCATCGGTCGTCGTCACGACCGGCTTGCCGGAAAGAAACGCCTCGTACGGGACCATCCCGAAGTCCTCGTCGACCGGCGCGTAGTAGACGGCGCCGCAGCGCGCGTAGAGATCGGCGAGCTCGGCGGCGTCGACGCGGCCGCGGAACTCTACGCGGCCGTTCAGGCCATGGCCCGCCGCGACCCGCTCGAGGCGCTCGCGATCCGGCCCGGCGCCGGCGACGACGACGCGGAGCGCCGGGTCGGTCGCGGCCGCCTCGAGCAGCAGGTCGACGCGCTTCGCCCGGTCGAGCCGACCCACCGAGAGAACGAAGTCGCCGTACTCGTCGAAGCGGTAGTCGAGCTCCTGCGGCGGTGGGAGCACGACCTCCGCGCCGAGCCCGAGCGACGCGCTCAGGCGGTCGGCGACGTTCTGCGAGATCGCGAAGCGCTTCTCGGCCTCGCCGAGCGTACGCCGATCGAGCTCGTGGATCGCACGGCGCGTCGCGCGGTCGACCGCGCTCTCGCCGAACTCCGCGAGCTCGGTGCGGTCGAGGTCGTACGCCTGGCGGAACTGGTGCACGAGCCAGACGCGCTTACGCGGGTGGCGCACGGCGTAGCTCGGGAACTTCGTCGCGATCAGCAGGTCGACCTTGCGGCCCTCGACCTCGGTCAGGTCGAGCATGCGCCAGACGAACGCGCTCTCGAGCACGCGCTCTCGCGGGTACCACTTGAACGGCACAGTGACGAGCGCCGCCTGGTGCCCGCGCTCGTTCAGCTCCTCGGTCAGGCGCTCTGCGAGCACTTCTGCGCCGCCGTGCGCGAACGGCACCTGCGGATGCGTAACGATGATCCTCATCGGCGCGCGTGGATCGCGTAGTCGAGCGGCGCGAAGAGCACGTCGGCGGCGGGCCCGGTCGCGTCGCCTCGGTCGGGCTCGTGCAGGTAGCGCGTCTCGACGTCGCGGAAGCCTGCGTGGCGGACGAGCTGCGCGAGCGTTTCGGGAACGAGCGGCTGCGCGTGCGTCAGGTCGGCGAAGTAGTTGCGGAGCGCGAGCGGGGAGAGCGGGTTGATCGTCTCGGCGATCAGGACGCCTCCGTCGCGGAGCTTCGCGCGCGCGAGCTCGAGGAAGCGGACGAGCATGGGCGGCGGTAGGTGCTCGACGACCTGCCCCGCGAAGATTGCGCCCAGGCTCCCGTCCGGCTGCGCGTCGAGGTGCGCGAGAAGGTCGCGCTGATCGACGGCGAGGCCCTCGCCGCGAGCGTAGGCGACCATGTCGCCGTCCGCGTCGACGCCACTCGCCTCCACCCCAGCGTCGCGGAGCAGGGCTACGAGCTCGCCGCGGCCGCAGCCGACGTCGAGCACGGGTGCGTGGTCGCGAAGATCGTCGACGTAGGGACGCTGGCGCTCGCGCACGAGCTCGGTCGAGCCGCGCATGCGGCTCTCGAAGGCGAAGTAGTCGGGCAGGGCCGCCGCCGCCGGCTGCGCCGCAACGGTCTGAGTGGAGCCTGCAGGGCGGCGCTCGAGCCGCAGGACCCGCTCTTCGAGCTCCGAGATCAGCCGACCTCGCGTGTCGCGGTCGGCCGAGACGCGGTCGAGCTCCTCGAAGACCGCGTCGATCAGCTTGAGGGTGGCGTCGTTGAAGCTCCGCTGCTGCTGCGCGAGCGGCTCGACGTACCAGCGCATCGCCTTGCGGAGAACTCTCTTCAGAAACTGCACGGGCGGGCTCCCGTGCGGCGGGCGCTCGGCGGTCACGGCCCAGAACTGCTCGGCCGCCGACCGCGCGCGGGCGCGGATGCTCAGCGAGGAGCCGTTCGCCCCCCAGCGGAGCTCGTCGCGGAGTCGTTCGAGCAGGGCCTGGACGTCGACCTGCTCCGTGGGTGGAGCGGGCATTGGAGGAAAGTGTAAGGAGGGGTGGTTACGGCGCTGTTAGGCCGCTGCCTCGGCGGTCCCTCGTTCTCGGGGTGCGATGGGTGGGGCGAGGCAAGGACGCAGGGAGCGTTCGTATCGGTCAGATACGGGCGCGACTGAGGACGCCGCCTCGCGCCGCCCAGCGCGGCCCGAGGACACAGGCGACCGTCGGGGCAGCGGCCTTTGGCGCAAGATGCTCCTTGTGGTCGGAATCTCGCTCCTCACGCTGGTTCCCGGGGTCGTCGGGGGCTCGGAGACCTACGCCCGCGAGCTCTGCCGGGGGCT
>JBDTVA010000005.1:0-20040 GCA_040007455.1 Actinomycetota bacterium
AGACGATCTCGTCGAGCGAGGCCCCGAGGGCGCGGGCGAGCGCAGCCGCGGCGAGCGCGTTGTAGACGTTGTAGAGGCCTGGGAGGCGCAGCGTGACGCGGCGCTCTTCGCCCGGCGCGCGGAGGTCGAAGGACGCGCCGTCCAGCCCGTCGAGCTCGATTGCCGCCGCCGAGAGCGTGAGCGGTGGACGCCGGTGTCCGCAACGCGTGCACTCGTAATCGCCGAGATGGCCGACGTACGCGGCGTGGAAGAGGTACGGCGCTCCGCAACGGACGCAGTGTGTCGAGTCGGCCGCGTGCTGCGGCCCGCCGCGGCGCGCTCGGCGTGGGTCGTCGAGTCCGTAGACGACCGCGTCGGGGCGCTCGGCGAGGAGATTGCCGAGCTGCGGATCGTCGCCGTTGACGACCAGCGTCGCATCGGCGGGAAGCTCGCGGACGAGCTTCCGCCAGCGCTCGGCGACCAGCTCGAGCTCGCCGTAACGATCGAGCTGGTCGCGGAAGAGGTTGCCGAGGCAGAGCACGCGCGGCCGCACCAGGGAGGCAACCTGAGGGAGCGCAGCCTCGTCGACCTCGAACAGGCCGAGCTCCGCCCCCTCGGCCGCCAGGAGCGTGGACGCGATCCCGGAGACGAGGTTCGCACCGGAGCGGTTGTGCGCGAGGCGGACGCGCCCACCGAGGATCTCCGCTGTCATCGCAGCCGTCGTCGTCTTTCCATTGGTCGCCGAGAGCACCGCTGACCCCTGCGGGAGCCTCGCCGCGAGGCGCGAGACCGCCGTGGGGTCGAGCTTCCAGAGGAGCTTGCCGGGCAAGGTCGTCCCGCCGCCTGCGCCGGCCAATCGGGACAGTGCGCCGGCGGCTCGCGTGGCCGCGGAGAGCGCAGGGAGTGGGAGACGGACCCGCATCGTGCGTTCGAGGGTAACGGCGGCCCTCGGGCCGCGTCGCGTGTTTCAGTCATCCCTCGATCAAGGGATCCGTGTCGGCCCTCCCCCGCACGGGGGAGGCTCCCTCACCTGTCCCGGCATACGTTGCGGCGCGGAGAGACGGCGTGGGGTCGTCTCGAATTGCGGCATTACGAAAGGAACGCGTACTTCACATGCGGCACGAACGACCTTCGAACGCAGGCGAGGCTCGCTCGAGTGCGCTGTGGGGCAAGGGCTCTGGCGGGCAGTCCCGTGGAAGCGCGCTTTGGGGGAGGGGTGGACGCAGCGGCATCGCGCTGCTGGCACTCGTCCTCAGCGTGGTCATCCCCGCGGCAGGCATCGCCGGCCCCGAAAAGACCCGGGCGCTCGTTCCGAGCGACCTCGTCAGTGAGGCGCAGGCACAGCCCGACAAGATCTTCAAGGTCGTCGTTCAGGGCGACCAGCTGAACGGCAAAAGCTCCGACGTCGCGGAGGCTGCCCGGAACTCGGGTGGCAACCCGAAGCGCATCTTCAGCTCGCTCGTCGGCACGTCCGTCGAGGTGTCCGGTAAGGACCTCCTCAAGCTGGCGCGGCACCCGCACGTCAAGGTGGTCACGCGAGACCAGGCCCTCAAGCCGACGGTGTACGAGGACTCCGAGATGTGGCGCTCGACGACCGGCGTCAAGAGCCTCCAGAGCCGGCCGGCGGTCACCTGCGCGCTGAACCTGCTCGGTCTCAAGCTCGACCCGAGCTGCGTGGCCTCGCCTGCGTACGAGGCACCGCAGACGCCGACGATCGCCATCGTCGACTCGGGCATCGACGGCACGAAGACCGGCGACTTCGGGAACCGGATCGTTGCGCGGATGAACTTCTCCTCGCTCGAGCCGAACGCGACCGGCGATCCGCAGGGTCACGGCACGATGGTGGCCGGTGTCGCAGCTGGCTCCTCGTCCAGGTACCCGGGCGTGGCGCCCAAGTCGAACATCGTGGACATCCGCACGGCGGCCTCGAACGGCCAGTCGCTCACGAGCGACGTGATCGCGGGCATCGACTGGATCATCGCGAACAAGGACGCGCTCAACATCCGCGTCGCGAACTTCTCGATGACGGGCGAGCAGGAAGCCAGCTACCGCACCGACCCGCTGAACCGCGCGGTGGAGAATCTCTGGTTCTCCGGCGTGGTCGTGGTCGCTGCGTCCGGCAACCACGGGCTCCCCGACAGGAAGGTCAAGCTCGGCGCCCCGGCGAACGACCCGTTCGTGATCACCGTCGGAGCGATCGACCAGCATCAGACGTCGAGCCCGCTCGACGACACGCGGGCACCGTGGTCGGCCTACGGCCACACGGCCGACGGCTACGCGAAGCCGGACCTGTCGGCTCCGGGCCGCTGGATCATCATGCCGGTGCCCGGTGACGCGACGATTCCGACGACGGCGCCCGACCGTGTGGTCGAGCCCGGCTACATGTGGATGTCCGGCACCTCCTTCTCGGCCCCGATGGTGTCCGGCGCGGCGGCCCAAATCCTGGCCCGGCACCCGGAGTTCACCCCGGACCAGGTCAAGGGTGCCCTCATGGTTTCGGCGGAGTACCTCCCGAGCCAGGGCATCACGATCGGCGTCGGCACACTCGACGCGGTCGAGGCACTCGGCGTGACGAACCCGCCGGACCCGAACGAGAACCTGAAGCCGTTCCTTAGGAGCAACGGTCGCGGTGGCAAGTCCTTCGACGAAGCCAACTGGTCGGACACGGTCAAGGCCAACGCGAACTGGACCGCGGCCAACTGGACCAACGCCAACTGGACCGCGGCGAAGTGGTCGAGCTCGAACTGGGTCAGCGCGAACTGGACGACCTCGAACTGGACGAGCTACACGTACACGGAGTCGAACTGGGTGCAGTCCAGCTGGTCCCAGTCGACCGAGAACGAGTAGCGTCACCCCTCTACGGACGGTGGCCTCCGGGCCGCCGTCCGTTTCCTCTGTCCCCCGAAAGGGGGAGCCCGTTCGAGTCACCCCAGTGGGGGATGTTCCCCCTGCTTCACCGGCTTAGGTTCCACGTGCGGCTGCGCACATGCGACGGTCAAGCCTGTAGCGCCTTCGGCGGACAAGACGAGCGTAGGAGCACCTGTGGCGGCGACTGAAAACCAGCTCTCGAAGAGCGCGAAGATCTTCCTCGGTGTCCTGTTCGCCCTCGCGGCGATCGCGATCGTGCCGAGCCTCGCGCGTCTCTCGATGAACACGGAGGGATGGCTGATCTTCGCCATCTTCGGGTCCGCCGCCGCGGCTGCCCAGCTCTTCCCCGTCCACACGCTCAAGAACAACGCCTTCACACCCGCGATCGTCTTCATGCTCCCGGCGGTCTTCCTGCTGCCGCCCGAGCTGATCGCGCTGATGCCGATCGTCATGCACCTCCCCGAGTGGCTGCGCGTTCGCTACCCGTGGTTCATGCAGACGTTCAACATCGCGAACCACACGGTCAACCTGTTCGCGGCGTGGGCGGTGGCGAACTTCATCCTCGACGTCGCACCGGGAACCGAAGCGCAGGTGTGGGCGATGGCAGGCGTCGCCGCGACGCTCGTCTATGTGATGCTCAACCACACGATCGTCGCGGTCATGCTTCGTCTCGCCCGCGGGATGAGGCTGAAGGAGACCGGCCTGCTGTCGTTCCAGAGCCTCTCCAACGAGATGGTCGTCGGTCTGCTCGGCTTCGCGCTCGTCAGCTTCTGGCACACGAACCCCTGGCTGCTCCCGATCGGGATCGCCCCGATGCTGCTGATCCACCGCTCGCTCGCGGTCCCGGCGCTGGAGGAGGAGGCACGCGTCGACCCGAAGACGGGGCTCTTCAACGCCCGACACTTTGCGTCGTCGCTGGCGGAGGAGCTCGGTCGCGCCGTCCGGTTCGAGCGGCCGATGTCGCTGATCATGGCCGACCTCGACCTGCTCCGCGACATCAACAACACGTACGGGCATCTCGCCGGAGACGCCGTGCTCCGCGGGATCGCGCAGATCTTTCGAGCGCAGCTCCGCCACTACGACGTGCCGGCGCGCTTCGGCGGCGAGGAGTTCTCGATCCTCCTGCCGGAGACTCCGCCCGACCAGGCACTCGAGATCGCCGAACGGATCCGGCGCGCCGTCGCCGAGGCGTCGTTCGAGGTCGAGACGTCGAGCGAGCCGATCCGCGCGACCGTGTCGATCGGTGTCGCCGGCTTCCCGAAAGACGCGACCGACGCGAACGAGCTGATCCACCAGGCCGACCTCGCCGTCTACCGCGCGAAGCTCCAGGGCCGAAACCGCGTCCAGGGCGTCAGCGACGACTCACTGCTCGTGAGCACCGATCGTTCGCAGCGGCTCGCGGTCGTCCCGGAGGACGGGGAGCATGTCGTCGCCCTTCCGCGCACCCCCGAGGCGATCCCGTCGGACGACCGCCGGACGCAGTCGACCCCGCGTCCGCTCGCTGTGCAAGGCCCGCGGTTCCTCGCGCTCTCACGCCGTCTCGGCCTGCTCGTCGGCGCGGTGAGCCTCGCAGGAATCGTCGCAGGCATCGACGGCCTCCTGCTCGGCAGCTCGTCCGACATCGCCGGCCTGCTTGCCATCGTCGCGCTCGTCGGGATCGGCCAGGCCGTCGCCCTCACTGTCAGCGACGAGATCGGCGGTAGCTCGATTTCGCTGAGTGCGGTGGGCGCGATCGCCGGCGCTGCGTTGTTCGGGCCGAGGGCTGCGCTCGCGATCGCGATCACGATCGCGGTCGTCGACTGGAGCGCACAGCGGATCTGGACGCACCAGGTGCTCTTCAACATCGGCGCGCTGACGCTCGCCTCGCTCTCGGCTGCCGGCGTCTTCGCGGCGGCCGGCCAATTCGACTTCACGGGCACGCCCGGCCAGATCGCGATGATCGCCGCCGGCATCGTTGCCGGGCTCGTCTACTTCGGCGTCAACATGAGCCTCGTCAGCATCGCGCTCGCGATGGAGGGACACGAGCGGTGGCTCTCGGTCTTCAGAGAACGGTTCGCGTGGCTCTGGCTGCACTACCTCGTCTACGGGTTCGTCGCTGGCGTCATGGCCGTCGCGTACAGCGCAGCCGCGCTGTGGGGCCTCGCGGTGTTCGTGGTGCCGCTCCTCCTGATGCGCAAGACGCAGGAGGCCTACCTGACCCATCAGCAGCGCTCTGCGAAGAAGCTTCGCGAGGCGGCTGAGACGATCCAGTCGCAGAACGTCTCACTCGAACAGGCCAACCGGCTACTCAAGGAGCGCTCGACCGCGGCGATGGAATCGCTCTCGGCGACGGTCGACGCACGCGACTCGTACACCGCCGGCCACTCACGCCGCGTGCAGCAGCTCTCGCTGGCGATCGGCCGTGAGCTCAGCCTCTCCCAGGCGGAGCTCGACCTCCTCGGTCACGCCGCGCTCTTCCACGACATCGGCAAGCTCGCGATCCCCGACGCGATCCTCCTGAAGCCCGCCTCGCTCACGACCGAGGAGTGGGCCCTGATGCAGCGCCACGCAGAGGAGGGCGCGCGGATCATCGACCGGCTGGGGTTCCTCGGCGACGCCGTGCCTGCGATCCGCCACCACCACGAGCGCTTCGACGGCACGGGGTATCCCGACCAGCTGACCGGGGAGGAGATCCCGCTCGGCGCCCGGATCATCCACGTCGCCGACGCCCTCGACTCGATGCTGACGACCCGCATCTACCGGGCCGCCAGGCCGCCCGTGGAGGCTCTCTCGGAGCTCAAGCGGGCTTCCGGCAGCCAGTTCTGCCCCCGGTGCGTCTCCGCCCTCGAGCGGATCCTGCCGATCGAGAGCCTCGAAGAGCTGCACGCCGAGCCGACCGAGCTCCTCGCCGCCGTCTCCTAGCTGCGCCAGGTCGCGAATCCGCTCCCGCGGATCCACGACCGCGAAGACCCCTGAAGGCGGCCGCTTCGCGGCCGCTGTCGCAGCGACGTCCCTCGCGCGCGAGCGAGCGCGGCCACGGCTGATCGGGCGCTCTTGCGTCTTGGTCAGTTTGCTCTACCATTCTTGACATGGCCCGGAAGCGGGCGTTCCGCGCCCTCGACGGCATCGACCCCGAGCGGCTTGCGGCGTTCCAGGCGGGGATCCGCAGGCGCTACGGCGACGAGGAGCTCCTCGCCGAGCTCCGCGCGTGCGCGGAGCGGCTCGGCCGCTCACCCACGATGCGGGAGTTCGCGGACGACCCTCAGACGCGTGTCCACCCGCAGACGGTGATCGAGCACTTCGGGAGCTGGAACGCGGCCAAGCGGGAGGCGGGCCTCGTGCCGCGTCGCTTCGCGACGCGCGAGGAGCTCCTGCAGGTCCTGCGCGATCTGGGCAAGGAGCTCGGGCGCACGCCGAGCGCACGCGACCTCGAGGAGCGCCGCGGACGACTGCCGTCGAAGTCGCTCTACTGGCACACGTTCGGCTCGCTCACGACGGCCCTGCGCGAGGCCGGCTACGACATCCCGGTCGGGGAGGAACGCCTCGAGCGCGCCGTGGAGCAGGGCGTCCGGCTGGCGCGGAAGCTCAAGCGCTTGCCGAAGTTCGCCGACTGGGCCGAGGCGCGGAAGGCCGACGACACGCTCCTGACCGAGTGGCAGGTCTACCGGATGTTCGACTCGCGCCGGGGGGCCTGGGCCACGTTCCAGTTCCTGATCTCGGAGCGCCTGCGCGAGCAGGGCGTCCTGGTCAGCGCCGAGGGGAGAGTCGGCTAGGCAGGGGACAGCTAGGCGGCCTGGACGAGCAAGGCGAGCCGCTTGAGGCAGTGCGCGCCCTCGTCAGGGGTGCGGATCGCGGGCAGCACGTCGTCCTCGACGAACGAGTTGTCAGGGCGGAAGCGCTCCGTCCAGGCGAGGCGGCCGTCGGAGAGCGCGACCATGGTGCCCTCGGGCACCTCGCGCTTCTGGAGACGGACGTCGGCGTAGCGCTCGACCGTCTCGAGCGCGAGCAGGGTGGAGGCGAAGAAGATCTCGCGCTGGCCGCGGCCGAGCCAGAGCGGGCGGCCCACGCCGCGGGCGAGGAAGAGCAGGCCGGGACGGCGCTCGTCGACCCAGGCGGTTGCCATCGCGCCGTAGAGCTGCTCGAGCGCCTCGGCGCGGTTCTCGGTCGCCTCGGCGAGAGCGAAGATCGCCTCGGAGTCGACGGTCATCTCGGGCTCCGCGCGGCGCCAGCCGTGCTGTTCGAAGAGCTCGTCGTCGTTCACGATGATCCCGTTGTGGATCCCGACGACCGGCCCGTGACGGACGGGGTGGTTGTTCGCGGCGATCGAGGGGTGACCCTTCGTGTAATCGCGCACGTGGACGAGGGCCTCGACCGCTTCCATCGGGATCGTGATCTGGTCGAGCAGCGCACTGGCTCCGGAACGCTGCTTGTGCACCTCGACTGGGCCGCTCGGCCCCCGGTGGGCGTACCCGACGGCGTCGGCCCCGCGCTCGGCGATTCCGGCGAGGAGCGATTGGGCCGAAAGGGTCCTATCGACGCTCGAGGAGTCGCTGAGGCTGTAGCCGGCGATGCCGCACATCAGGGTTCGATCCTAGGATTCTCGGCGGTCGACACTGTTTCCTCTAGACGTATCGGCAGCAGCGGCGGTTAGGTAAGCATTCGGTAAGTCCGCGGTATCCCTCGTTCGGGGGGAACCCCGGTTTCAGGCGCATCCCCCAAAAGGCCGATATGTGCGGCATGGAGCCGAACTCCTTGCCGGAGCCTGCTGAATCGGTCGAGGCGCTCGAGCCACGCCTTGAGCTCCTGCCGAGCCTCGACCCTGTCGAAGCGAAGCCGGAGAGCGGGGTGGAGGTCGACGTGTTCGACGCCCCGGCGCCGACCCAGGACCCGCTGAAGCTCTATGTCCGCCAGATCGGCGACGGCCGTCTCCTGACCCCGACCGAGGAGCGCGAGCTCGCTCGTCGGAAGGACATGGGTGACGAGGCCGCCAAGCGTCGCCTGATCGAGTGCAACCTCCGGCTCGTCATGTCGATCACCCGGAACTACACGAAGGCCGGCGTGCCGCTCCTCGACCTGATCCAGGAGGGCAACCTCGGCCTCATCCGAGCGGTCGAGAAGTTCGACTACAAGATGGGCTTCAAGCTCTCGACCTACGCGACCTGGTGGATCCGGCAGGCGATCACGCGTGCGCTGGCCGACCAGGGCCGGATCATCCGCCTGCCCGTCCACGTTGCCGACCAGGTGCGCCGCCTGATGCGCACCCGTCGCGTGCTCGCGCAGAAGCTGAACCGCGAGCCGACGGTCGCCGAGCTCGCAGCCGCGTCGGAGCTCCCGGTGAAGAAGGTCAAGGACTTGCTCGAGCTCGTCGAAGAGCCAGTGAGCCTCGAGACACCCGTCGGCGACGGCGAGTCGCTCTACGGCGACCTGATCGAGGACACCAAGACCGACCGGCCCGAGCTCACCACCGCGGACGGGATGCGCCACCGCGAGCTCGTCCGTGCGCTCGACAGTTTGAACCCGCGCATGCGCCGGGTCGTCGCGCTTCGCTTCGGGCTTGACGGCGAGAAGCCGCAGACGCTCGAGGAAGTCGGCGCCGGCCTCGGGATCACGCGCGAGCGCGTGCGCCAGCTCGAGTCGCGGGCGTTGCGAGAGCTCCGGGCGGTCGCCCCGGACCTCGAGCTCTACCTCGCCGAGTAGACAACCGGCCCGCGGGTACCCTCGCGGTATGGGCTTCTTCGTCGACGTTCACTCGCACGTCGTCCCTTCGGGCGACGACGGAGCGCAGGGTGTCGTCGAGGGCCGCGGTCTCTGTCGTGAGGCCGCCGCGCACGGGACGGCGATCCTCTACGCGACCCCGCACGTCTGGCCGCACCTCACGCTCACCGAGGCGCGCGAGCGCGAGATCCGCGCGAACTTCGCGGAGGTCGCCGAGCAAGCCGGGCTCGAGCTCCGGCTCGGGTTCGAGTTGACGCCCGCACCGCCGCTCCTCGATCAGGACCTGAGCCGGTACACGCTCGAGGGTACGAACGCCGTGCTGATCGAGGTGCCGTTCACCGGCTCGGAAGGCCTCTTGATCGCGATCTGCGAGCGCATGGAGACGCAGCAGCTGCAGCCCGTCATCGCGCACCCGGAGCGCACGCAGCCGGTGCTCGAGCGCCCGTCACTTGCCCGGGAGCTCGCCGAGCGCGGCTGGCTCCTGCAGGTCAACGGCAGCTCGCTCACCGCGCGACACGGTCCGGAGATCGAGGCACTCGCGTGGGGGCTCGTCGACGACGGGCTCGTCTCGCTCGTCGGATCCGACGGACACCGTGGCACGCGTCCCGCGCGGCTCGACGACGCTTACGCCGCGGCCGTGACGCGCGTGGGGGAGACGCAGGCTCGGTCGCTCTTCGACGGGTCGGCGATCGGAGTCGTCGCTAGTACGCGACAGCTTCCATCTCGTGCAGCCGCGCAAGGTGCTTGAGCGACTCGAGCTCGATCTGGCGGACGCGCTCGCGCGTCAGTCCGAGTCGCCGGCCGATCTCCTCGAGTGTCTTCGGCTCGGCGTCGTCGAGCCCGTAGCGCAGGACGAGCACGGTCCGGTCACGCTCGGGGAGCACGCCGAGCGCGGCGGCGAGCGCCTGGCTGCGGAGCGTGATCTCGACCTCGTCTTCCGGTAACGGCGAGTCGCCGGCGACGAAGTCGCCGAGCGTTGCGTCCTCGCCTTCGCCGACGGGCTGGTCGAGGCTCGTCGACGCGCGCGCGGCCGCCCGCACTTCTCTCGCCTGCTGCACCGGGAGGTTCGCCTCCTCGGAGATCTCCTCGAGCGTCGGCTCGCGGCCGAGCGCCATCCAGAGCGTTCGCTCGGCGCGGTTCATCTTCTGCAGCCGCTCGACGATGTGGACCGGCATGCGGATCGTCCGCGCCTTGTCCGCGAGCGCCCGCGCGACCGCCTGCCGGATCCACCAGGTCGCGTAGGTGGAGAACTTGTAGCCGCGGCGCCAGTCGAACTTCTCGACGGCGCGGATCAGCCCGAGCGTCCCTTCCTGAATCAGATCGAGAAACGGCAGGCCCTGGTTTCGGTAGTTCTTCGCGATCGAGACGACGAGGCGCAGGTTCGACTGGATCATCCGCTGCTTGGCGGCCCCGTCGCCGCGCTCGATCCGCTTCGCGAGCGAGACCTCCTCGGCGGCGGTCAGCAGCGGGTTGCGGCCGGCCTCGCGAAGGAACAGCTGGAGGGCGTCGGTGGTCGACTCGAGCGGGTGTGCCGCCACCGGGGGCGGCGCAGGCGCGGGCTCCTTCTTCTCCTCGGGCTCGTCGAGGAGCTCGAAGCCGCGTGCCTCCAGCTCGCGCTCGAGCGCGTCCACTTCGAGCGGCGCCAGCTCGTGCGGTTCGAGCAGTTCCGTGAGCTCGAGCCGTCGGATCGTTCCGGACGCCTCGGCCGACTCGAGGAGCGGACGAAGCTCCTCATGCTCGAGCACGGTTTCGACGACGTCGACAGCCACGACCTAGGGCGTGTTCCGCATGCCCCTGGTGTCCAAACACGCTCCTGGCGGCTTCGCCGGCCCCACCAGGCCGACGCACGATAAGCGTGATTATGTCGAGTCAGGACGAGACAGCTACCGTTTTGGCCGTGAAAGTCCTCGTCCCCGCTACGCGGCCACGCCGAGCGGCGGCCGCCAGCTGCTGCTCGCGCGACCCGATGGGCTCGAGTGGTTCGAGCTGTCGGCCGCGCCCGCGGTGCACGTGAACGTCGAGGATCCCGCAACCGGGGTTCCCTACGCGCGCCTCCTGCGGCCTTAGCTAGAACGTCGCGTCGCGCACGCCGCCGGCGATCAGCAGCAGGACGACCGCCGTGACGATCAGGCGGTAGACGACGAACAGCGTGTAGTTGTGGCGCCGCACGTAACCGAGCAGCGCCTGGATCGCGAGCAGCCCACTCCCGGCAGCAGCAAGCGTGCCGACGAGGAAGGGTCCCGCCCACCCTGCCGGCAGGTCGCCGAGCAGGACGTCGTTCACCCCCTTGAGCAGCACCGCGCCGAGCACGATCGGGACGAGCAGCAGAAACGAGAGCCGCGCGGCGGCGTCGCGGGTCAGCCCGAGGAAGCGTGCCGCGGAGATCGTGATCCCCGAGCGGGACACGCCGGGCATCAGCGCGAGCGCCTGCGCGCAGCCGATCCCGAACGCGCCCCAGAGCCCGACTTCGTCCATCGTCCGCCGCTCCGGGCGGCGATCCGCGAGCCAGAGGACGCCCGCGAAGCCGGCGAGGAAGATCGCAATCTGCCACGGCTCTCCGAGGTGCTTGGCGATCAGAGACTCTCCGAGCGCACCGACGAAGGCCGCCGGCACCGTCGCGACCGCGACGACCCACGCCGTCCGTTCCTCGGGCGTGCGAATCCGCCGGCGCGCCACGCTGCCGACGAACGCGACGGCGAGCACCGCGATGTCGTGCCGGAAGTACGCGACCACCGCGACGAGGGTGCCCAGGTGGAGCGCGACGTCGAACGTCTGGTTGAAGGCGTCGTGCTGCTCGAGGTACGTCCAGTCTCCGAGCCACGGCACGAGGATCAGATGGCCGGACGACGAGACCGGCAGCAGCTCGGTGAGCCCTTGCACGATCCCGAGCACCAGCGCTTGCCAGTCCGGGAACGCGGCGCCCTCCGACTCCCCCACGCCGAGGAGCGTCAGGCCGACGGCCAATGCGAGCAGAGTGGCGGCGGTGCTGACTGTTGCGGCACGGCTCATGCGGCGATCGATCCTACGGCGTAGAGTCCCGCGTCCCGTTGTCCACAGGCTTTCCCACAAGTTGGAAGAAAGGCTGTGGAATTGTGGATAATTGAATTATCCGCAAATTGCGGCCACGTTGATTTTCGACCTCTTGAAGCGGGACAAGTACCCGGTTACCTTCCCTCTTGCGCCGAGCACGGAGCGCAAGTAGGTCGAAACCGCTCCCGGTGGCAGTAGGCGGAAGCCGAAAGCCAGCGGGGACGGTGGACGAAAGTGACACCGGCTCGGCGAATACTTTCGGGGCGAGGGTTCTTCGGGACACTCGTCCCGAAAGTTTTTTGTCGCGCAGAAGTCCTGCGGACTTTCGCGCGACAGAGAGCCGGAAGATCGAGCGCGCGGCTCGTCTAGGATCGCGCTGTGCATCTTCGCGCTCCGTCGATCGACAAAGGCGTCTCGGCCTTTCTGTGGGCGCTCTTCTTCTTCCTCTACCTCTTCTTTGGGATGCTCGCGATCGGCGTCGCCAAGGGGAACGCCTTCATCTTCAGCGCGCTCGCAGGGTTCGGGATCTTTCTCTATGTGCGGATCTACGGCGAAGACACGCCGCGCAAGGTCGGCTAGAGGCTGATGTGAATTCGCTGCGCGTCGCGGATCCGCGGGAGCGGATTCGCGACTTGCGCAGCTGACTAGTCGTCGTACGGTTGTCGATACGAGCGGAGCGCGCCTGCGGCGTAGGCGACTCCGCCGCAGACGACGAGTGGCCAGGCCCGCACGAAGTGCGCGCGCTCGCCCGGAGCGAGGCGCAGCGTGAACCGGAGCGCATGGAGAACGTTCTGGCAGGCCCGGCCTGCGACGACGAGCCCGCGGGGACCGGCGTCGCGCAGCTTGCCGTCCAAGGTCGCCTCGAGGCGACCGCGCCGGTGAAGCTCGCGCAGGAAGGGCCGCAGCGTCGTCGGGAAGCGGTGAGCCGTGCGGACGTCGTCTGCCCAGGCGATCCGGGCCACACCCCGGAGGCGAGTGTTGAACTCGGTGTCCTCGCCCCCACGCAGATCCTCGCGGAACCGCCCGTGCCGCTTGAAGAGCTCCCGCTCGTAGGAGAGCCCGTAGAAGAGCCGCTGGTCCGGCGGACAGGCGGCTAGACGCCGGTTGTGCAGAAGCAGGAGAGCGGCCGCGCTCGGGCGATCGCCGTTCAGCGTCGACAGACACGAAGCGACTGCGTCTGCCCCCGCCCTGTGCTCGCGCAGGCGTGCTTCCGCCCACTCCTCTTCGGCGAGGCAGTCTGCGGCGAGGAATGAGACATACCGCGCGCGTGTGTGTGCGATGCCCACATTGCGGGCCGCCCCCGGGTACAAACGGTGAGGCACGTTCACGACGGGAACGTCGAGGCCGGCCTCCGCGAGACCCGGCGCAGGATCGCCGCCTCCAGAGTTGACCACGACGATCTCGACCGGGGCAGATTGCTCGAGCAGTGACCGCACCGCCTCAACCACGCCGGGCTCGTCCCGGTAACTCAGCACCGCGCAGGCGAGCTCCGGCGACGCCGCCGTGTCGGCGCGAACATCCGGCGAGGCTGCTGCGCGCCCGCTCTCCCAGCGAAGCGTCCGTCCCCGCGCGTGTGCAACGACCCCGACGACGGAGGCCGCGACGTCGACGGCGAACACCAGCGCGGTCGACGCGAGGTACGCGTGCGCACGCCAGAGCTCTCCGGCCTTCCCGAGCGCGACGACGACCTGGAGCGCCGGCAGCGCGATGTACGCGCCGAGGGTCCACCAGGGGAGCGCCCCGACTCCGACGAGCACCGCCGCGGCGAGGAGCACGACGCGGTCCAGGTAGCCCGTCGCGGCACTCCAGAGCTCCACGCGACGCGACAGGCTTTCCCTGGGCGTCGTCGTTCGCGTGGGCCGTGCGCTGATGGCACCCCTGGTCCAGCGGAGGTGCTGGTGCCAGTACTGGCGAAGCGTGCCGTGCACGGGATGATCGGCGATCGCGGACCGGACGAACCGCGTTGTCCAACCGATCCGGGTGACCGCCACCGCGGCAGCCGTGTCCGGATCCGCAGCGGCGGCGCCGTCGAACCCGCCGGCCTCCTCCAGCGCCGTCAGCCGGTAGCAACTGGCACCGAGCGTGGCCGGGTTCAGCGCGAGTCGGTCCTTCGCGGCCGAGGTGACCAGCTGGTGGACCCAAGCAGTCACGGCGGCATAACGCCCGACCGCCGACCCCGCAACCTGCTGCGGCCGCACATATGCCGACGCCGCTCCGACCGACTCGTCCGCGAAGACGGGCAGAAGCCTCAGCAGGAAGTCCGGTTGCGGCTCGAGGTCTGCATCGAGGACGACGACGAGCTCGGTGTCGACGCGGCGGAGCGCCGCCCTCAGAGCCTCGCCCTTGCCGCGGCGATCGGGCAGCTCGATCACCTCGACGGAGTGCCGCACGTCCGCCCAGTCGTGGAATCGCGCCGCCGTGCTGTCGCGCGAGCCGTCCGACACGAGCACGAATCGGAGCAGCTCCCCCGGGTACTCGAGTCGTTCCAACGCTTCGAGCGTCCGATCGACGACCGACCCTTCGTCATGCGCAGGGACGACGACCGTGACGGCGTGCTCCGGCCCCCGGTCCTCGATCTGCCGAGCCGGCGCGAGCGCGCCGACGAGGAAGACGAGCCGCCGGAGCGAGAACCACCCGAGCGCCGCCACCACTGGCAGGGAAAGGGCGGTCAGCCCGCTCATACTTCCGATGATCGTACGCTGTACCCCCGACGCCGCGGCACGCGCCGCAGCCGCAGCCCGGTCTCGTCGGTGAGGTACGCGTACCCGATCGCCTGCCAGCGGGCGTCGGGGTCGAGTTGCTCGTAGCGAGCCCGCCGTGCCTCCCGGTCTGCCGCGGTGAGCATGCCGAGGTGGTAGACGCGCAGATCCGCGCGCCTGACCGGACGCGACTGCAGTGGAGCTTTGATTCCGTGAAGCGGCCGCGGGTCGAACTCGTGATCGGCCCGGAGGCGAAAGAGCGTCGGCTTCGTCTTCTTCCCCCAAACGCCGTCGGCGCGGTATCGGTCCGGAGCGTCCCAGAGCTCGAGCACGCTCAGCGAGAACGCTGTCACGCCCAAACGCCCTCCCCGGGCGATCACGCGCTCGGCGCGCGTCCTGAAGTTCCGCTCGACGCGCTCGTCGTGGTCGATGCACTGCGCCCATTCGGCTCCGTGCTGGAGCGCTGCGGCCACGAGCTGCCGATGGTTGGCGACCTCGTCCCAGCGGGGCCTTTCCGCCGGATTGCGGATCAGCTCTACGACCTCCGGGCGGCCCTCGAGGAACTCAGCCGACCCGTCCCGCGAGCCGTCGTCCAGCGCCACGACCCCGTCGACGTGCGGCGCGATGTTCGCGAGCAACCCTGGGAGATGGCGCATGCCGTCGCGCACGGCCACCAGCGCAAACAGCCGCACGCGTCGAACCGGGCTCGGTCGAACTCCCCACGACGGGATCATCGCGACGCATTGTCGCGCCCTGCCGGTATCCGGCCGGAACTAGCCGACGTCGGACGAGCGCGGGCGGCGGCTCGAGAGCGCGCCGATCAGCAATCGCGCGAGCGAGTCGCCCACGATCCGCTCGAGGCGTTCCCGAGCGGTCGGGTGCCGGTGCTCGGTCTCGAGCGCTTCACAGTGGTCGAGCAGGAGCTCAGCTCCCCGCCCGCGGATTTGCGGCTCTGCGGCGGTCACGCCACTGGTATCGGCGCCCCGTCGCGCTCGGCTCATCCCTCGCTTCGGGGCTAAAGGCGAAGCCGGCGGGCGTCGAACTCGCTGGACCCCAGGAACGAGCGAAACTCCTCGACGATCGGCTCCTCCCAGAAGACGTGCCGGACGACTCCCACCTCGGCGTCGTTGTGGAACGGCAGGTCGACGTGGCTCGTCGTCACGAGGTTGACCGACGTTCGGGAGCAGGCAGGACAGCGCACCGCGAGACCCACTGTTCCGTCGGCCGCAGCGAGGAGGACGAAGGAGGACGGGAAGACAGGGCGCGGCCGCTCTTCCGGCAAGCAGAAGAAGCTCCAGGGCCACTCCCCCGCCTGGATCCGCCGCGCCGCGAGGTCGCCGAACTCGCCGGCCGAGTCCTCGAGCTTCGCGGTCATCAGGTTGAAGAAGCGCTCGCCCCCGAAGCCGAGCGGGGCCCAGTCGAGCTCGTCGTGCGTGACGAGCCCCGGGTGCTCATCGCCGCACGCGCAGGCGAAGGTGACGCGGTAGACGACGGGGTGCGCGGTTCCCTCCAACCGCTCGAGCGAGCGGAACGCGGACAGCGTGACCGACGTCTCGCCCCGCACCGGGCACGAGAAGCCGTACCGGCTGGTCAACGCGTCGTACATGCGCTTGGCCAGTTTTATCGGCAGATCGGACGCAGGGCGTGAGCCTTCGGTCAGTACTCGATCAGCGAGAAGAACGGGTAGCGCGAGAGCCGCTCGCGGCCGCCGAGGAAGGTCAGGTCGATGATGAAGCAGACGCCCGCGACCTCCCCGCCCATCTGCTCCACGAGACCGGCGATCGCCTCGACCGTTCCGCCCGTCGCGAGCACGTCGTCGTGGATCACGACGCGCGTGCCGTCGCCGATCGCGTCGGCGTTCAGCTCGAGCGAGTTCTGCCCGTACTCGAGCGCGTAGGTTGCGCTCACCGTCTCGGGTGGGAGCTTCCCGGGCCGGCGCGCAGGGATGAAGCCGCAGCCCACCTCGTTCGCGACGGCCGCGCCGAGCCAGAAGCCCCGTGCCTCCGCACCGAGCACGAGGTCGGGTTCCTGCTCGCGGGTCCACGACGCGAGGTCGCTGATCGCCTGCGAGAGCGCGTCCGGGTCGCGGAGGAGCGGCGAGATGTCCTTGAACCCGACGCCCGGTTCGGGCCAGTCGGGGATCTCGCGGATTCGGGACTTCAGGTCGATCGCCGCCATCAGCGCGCGGCGAACTCTCTCAGATCACGGAGGAACAGGAGCTGGGCGAGCTCCTGCGCTGCCTCGGCGAGCGCCTCGAGCTCGCGCAGGCCTTCCTGCCTGCGCTCGGCGTTGCGAGCGCGGAGCGCCGGCGCGACGACCGCCTCGAGCAGGCTCGCCTCGCGGTCGGCGGCGGTGCGGAACGCGCGCAGGTGCCGGGCGCTGATCCCGTAGTCGGCGAGCCGCCCGCACGCGATCGCGATCCCCGCGTCGGTCTCGGAGTAGCGCTTCTGCCGGGCCTCGGTCCGCGGTGCCAGCAGCCCGAACTCCTCGAGCTCGCGCGCCAGGTCGCCCGAGATGCCGGCCCGCTCGCACAGCTCGTCCAGGTCGAAGTCGTCCTCCCGGTCGGAGAGCGCTGCGGCCCGCTTGCGTTTCCGGTCCTTGGCGGACGGCGTCGAGAGCTCCTGCCTGATCACCCGGAGCGGGAGGAACTCGTCGCGCTGCAAGGCGAGGATCCGCCGCAGCCGCTCGACGTCGTCCTCGCCGAACAGCCGGTACCCCCCACGCGTGCGCCGCGGCGCGATCAGGCCCTGGTCCTCGAGGTAGCGGATCTTCGAGATCGAGATGTCGGGGAAGTCGCCCTTGAGCTGCTCGCAGACCGCGCCGATCGTCAGCAGTGCCTGTTCGCGGGATGCGGTCTTCGCAACGCTCATCGCGAGAGGTACGTCAGCCGGTATTTGCCGATCTGGAGCTCGTCGCCGTCCTCGAGCTCCGCGGACTCGACGCGCTTCTTGTTCACGAAGGTGCCGTTGAGGCTGCCCTCGTCGTCGATGCGGAACGCCTCACCCGACTTGACGATCACCGAGTGCTTGCGCGAGACCGTGACGTCGTCGAGGAAGATCTCGCAGTCGGGCGAGCGGCCGATCGTCGTGCTGTCTCGCTCCAGCGAGAACGTCTCGCCGGCGCGGCCGCCACCGGAGCGGACGATCAGGGCGGGCCCGTCGATTCCTTCCGGGAGGCCCGAGCCGTCCTCCTCGGCCTCCTCAGGCGTGAAGGTCATCGTCGTCTCCGACTCGTCGGGCCGGACGAGGTGAGCCCCGCAGCGCGCGCAGAAGTTCGCGGCCTCAGGGTTCTGGAAGCCGCACTCGGGACAGTAGACATGGCTCAAGCTGCGGAGTCCTTCGTGGACGGCGAGCCCTTCTGCGACAGGATGTCGGTCAACGCGTCCATGTTCACGTGGCCCGTGTCACCTGCCTCGACCGACTTGCGCAGCCGCGCCGTCCGCTCGGCCCGCAGGATGTCGATCCGCCCCTGGATCAGGCGGCGCCTGTACGAGATGTCGCTCTCCTCGCGTTCGAGCTCCTCGATCAGCTCTTTCAGGTCCTCGTCGGCGAGCGAGGCGAAGTCCGGCAGTGGTTCCATGGCGCTCATTTCAGCAGTCCCTTCTCCAGGGGTCAACCTGAACTTGAGACTTTAGTTCATGCGCCGACCGGAGATTCCTCCGAGGCGAGAATCTCCTCGACGATCGTCCGGAGCTCCGCGGCCAGCTCGCGCGACTCCCGCTCGTTTCGCCCCTCCGCGTAGAGGTGGACGACGGGCTCGTCGGGGTCCGGGAGCACCTGCGCCGTGCCGCGCTCGTCGAAGACCTTGATCCCGTCGGTCAGGTCGACCTCGCGCCCCTCCAGCCGCTCGTGGAGGACGCGCATCACCGTGCCCTTCAGCGCCCACGGGCAGTGGAGCCGCTCGTGGACGAGCGAGGACTCAGGGAGCGAGGCCACGAGCTCCGAGAGCGGCCGCTCGACCGGTGCGAGCAGCTCGAGCAGCTTCGCCAGGCTGGCGACCGCGTCGTAGCCCGGCAGGAACTCGGGGAAGACGTACCCGCCGCCGACCGCGCCCGCGAAGATGAAGCCGTCGGTCGAGGCGGTCTTCGTGAGCTCGGCGAGCGAGGCCGGGGTGCGGACGATCTCGAGCCCGCTGCCCTCGAGGAGCTCCTCGACCCGGCTCGTCACGGTCACCGGGAACGCGAGCTTGCCCACCCTGCCGTCCGAGCCGAGGAGCTGCAGGAAGAGCAGCAGCGCGCGGTCGAGCGGGATCTCCTGCGCCTGTTCGTCCACGAGATGCAGGCGCTCGGCCCCGCGGTCGAAGACGACGCCGAGGTCGGCCCCGAGCGCAGCGACGAGCCGCTTCGTCTGCTCGACGAGCTCCGGCAGGTCCGCCCCACCCTGGTCGCGCTCGGTGATGAACGCGTGCGCGGCGACCGCCTCGACCCCGAGCGGCCCGAGCACGAGCGGCAGCACGAACGACGCTGCTGAGTAGCCATAGTCGACGACGATCCGGAAACTCCGCGCTCGGATCGCCTCGATGTCGAGCGTGTCGAGCAGGTCGGTCGCGTAGCTCTCGCGCACGCGCGCGGGGTACGTGATCGAGCCGACCTCGTTGAAGCCGACGCGCCGCAGCTCGCCGCGCGAGAAGTGCTTCTCGATCTCCTTCTGGAGCGTGGGCGTCAGCGAGATGCCCGGTGGCTCGCTGAACTGGATCCGCACGACCTCGGGGTCGGTCGGGTGCGTGGTCACGTGCACGCCCGCCTCGTACCCCTCCATCTTCAGCAAGTGGCGGCTCACCGCCGCCGGGAGCACGCGCAGGTCGGCGACGTTGACGCCGGACGCGGTCAGCCCTGTGATCACGGCGCGTTTGATCATGCGGCACGCAGGCGAGGAGTCCCTGCTCGCGACGACGCGCGACCCTTTCTTCAGCGCGGTCCCGAGAGCGGTCGCGAGTCGGATCGCAGTCTCCGGCGTGAGGTCGACGTTGACGCGGCCCGAGACGCCCCACTGGTCGAACAGCCGGGACGACACGCGTGACTCCCAGATCAGGCTCTCGTGGATCAGCGCGCCGGACTCGATCTCCTTGTACGGGTAGATCCGAACGCCCGGCTGGAGCACGCTCTCCTCGCCGATCGTCACCTCGTCCCCCACCGCGACGCCTTCGCCGATCCGCACGTGCGCGCGGATGTCGCAGGAGCGCCCGACGATCGCGCCCTCGATCACCGCGGCTCGCCCGATGTGCGTGCCCGAGTCGATCACGCTGTGCGTCGTTTTCGCGTTCTCGCGCAGAGTCACGTTCGCGGACAGCACGGAGTACGGGCCGACGGTCGCCTCGGGGAGGATCCTGCAGTAGTTGCCGATGAAGGCCGGCCCCTGCACCGCGCCGAGGTCGTGCAGGTCGACGCCCTCGCCGATCCACACGTTCCCGCGCAGGCGGATCCCCGAGACGTTCAGGCGTACCCGCTCGTCGAGCGCGTCGGCGTTCGCCTGCCGGTACTGCTCGAGGTTCCCGATGTCCTGCCAATAGCCCTCGAACACGTGGCCGTACAAGGGCCGTCCCATCTCGAGCAGCAGCGGGAAGAGCTCCTTCGAGAAGTCGTAGGGCCCGCCATCCGGGATGTGCGTCAACACTTCCGGTTCGAGGATGTAGATGCCCGTGTTGATCGTGTCGGAGAAGACCTGACCCCAGGACGGCTTCTCGAGGAAGCGCTCGATGCGCCCGTCCCCGTCGGTCACGACGATCCCGAACTCGAGCGGGTTGTCGACCGACTTCAGCCCGATCGTCACCG
>JBDTVA010000006.1:0-17684 GCA_040007455.1 Actinomycetota bacterium
CCTCGGCCTCGTACGGCGTCAGGTCGAGCTGCTCTCCCTGCGAGAGCTCGAGGTCTGCGATCTCCTCGTGGCGCAGACCGCCCCAGACGCTGCGCTCGGTCGTCACGCCCTCGGCCTTGTAGCGGCCGCGCCGGATCAGGTCGAAGAGCGTCGCCGTGAACTCGTTCGAGCCGACACGTGTCCGTTGCGCGACGAGCGAAGGCACGAGCGCGGGCTCGAGCGCGGTGGGCGGCTCCTGCTCGTACTCGCGGTCGTACCCGACGTCGAGCTCGCGGCCGTAGCGGCGGTAGACGAAGTAGACGAACGCGAGCGCGGCGATCAGCCCGAGCAGGCCGAGCAGCAGCAGCGTGCGGGGGAGATGGTCGACCGCCTTGTCGATCCGCTCGCGGTCGCGCTCGTAGTCGTTCGCGGCGCCGACCTCCTCAGCGACGATCCGGTCGAGTGCGTTCCTCTGCCGGACGACGGCGTCGTCGGGGTTCGGCAGGTAGGCGCGTGGAAAGAGCACGCGGCCCTCGACGAACGTGCCCGGCGGGACGTCGAGCGCGCGGAAGAGCGCCTGCTCGCCGTCGATCGTGACGTCGCCGGGGACCGACACGGGGTGGCCCCAGGCCCGCGTGATGGGGCCTTGCGCGGTGACCGTCGCGGTCAGCTTCCCGAGGCGCTGGTCCCACTCGTCGCCCCAGAGCCTGATGTTGACGTCGACCACGTCGTCGTAGGCGACCGTGATCCCCTTGATCCGGTAGGAGAGCTCGAACGTCCGCTGCTCGTTCGCAGCCGAGTAGTGCCAGACGACTCGGATTCCGTCGCCGGTGTTCGTGACGCCGAAGGTTCCCGGCGGCGACGAGCAGCCGAGCTCGGTGCAGCCGCCCGATGTGAACGCGCGGTGGTCCTCGAGCACCTGGACCTCGCTGATCGACTCGCCTTCGCGGAGCGGGATGTCGCGGTACGCACCGGTGAAGCTGGCGACGTAGGCGAAGGTGATGCGCTCCCCGACCTCGAGCGCCCCGGAGCTCTCGACGAGGACGGTCACCGCAGCTTCCGGGATCTCGAACGACTTCGCCTGCGCGGGTGCCGCGACCGCAAGGGCCGCGAGCGCGGCGATCAGAACTGCACGCGTGGCGCCTCCCGAGCGGGTTCCTCGATCTCGAAGAACGTCTTCTCCTCGAACGAGAACATGGACGCGACGAGGTTCGTCGGCACCGTCTGGCGCGCGTTCTCGTAGCTGAGCACCGTGTCGTTGTAGACCTGGCGGGCGACGCGGATCTTGTCCTCGGTGTCCCCGAGCTGTGCCTGGAGCTGCTGGAAGTTCTCGCTCGCGCGCAGCTCGGGGTAGGCCTCGGCGACGGCGAACAGCCGCCCGATCGCCGCGGTGAGCACGTTCTCGGCCTGCGCCTGCTCCTGGACGCTCCCCGCCTGCTGGGCGCGCGTCCGCGCGTTCGTGACCTCCTCGAAGGTCGCCCGCTCGTGCGACGCGTAGCCCTTCACGGTCTCGACCAAGTTGGGGATGAGGTCGTAGCGGCGCCGCAGCTGGACGTCGACCTGCGCCCACGCGTTGTCGACGCGGTTCCGCAGCCGGACGAGCCGGTTGTAGACGGCGACGAGCGCCAGCCCGAGCAGGACGGCGATCGCGATTGCCACGACGATCCAGGTCACGGCGCGACTCTAACTCGTCGGGCGTCGCCCGATCCAGACTGAGTCCTCGCCTCCTCGGTACGGGCGCTTGTCGAACCAGCCGTAGTGGCTGACCACCTCGAAGCCCGCCTGCTCGATCAGCGCTCGCCACTCCTCCGGGGAGAGCCACGCGAGCTCCATCGTCGTGGCGTCGTCGGAGCCGCGGACCGAGAGCGTGAGGCGGCGGCGCTCGGTGTCCCACTCTGCGCGCTCGAAGATCCCGGGCTCCCGCTCCAGCCAGCGGCCGTGCGTGTCGGCCACGTCGTCGGCACCGGGCGCGAAGACGTCGAACGCGAGCCTGCCGCCCGGCACGAGGAGCCGGCGCGCTCCCGCGAGCGCACCCAGGCGCTCCTCGTCGGTGTGGAGGTGCAGGTACGCGCGGAAGGGGCACGTGACGAGCGGAACGCGTTCCGGGACGGGGGGATCGGCAAGGTCGCCGAGGCGGAGATCGACCAGCTTCGCGACGCCGGCCGCGGCGGCCGCCTCCGCGCACACCTCCAGCATCCCGCGCGAGGAGTCGACTCCGATCACCGGCACACCGGCGGCCGCGGTCGGCACCGCGATGCGTCCGGTGCCCACGCCGAGCTCGACGACGCTGCCGGCCTCCTTCGCGAGGTCGACGTAGAACCTCACGTCCTCGGTCACACTCACCGACCAAGGGTCGTAGAGCCGTGCGATCTCGTCGTAGGAACTCACGGTTTTCGCGCGACGAACACGTACTCGCGGCTCTCGTCCCCGAACGGCTCGCCGTCGAAGCCGCCGTACAGCGCCTCGAGCTCGAGCCCCGCGACGTCGAGCAGGCCGAGCCACTCGTTCTTCGTCGCCCACCAGAGCGAGATCGTCCCGCCGGTCTCGAGCGTGATGTCGATCCGGTTGTCGCCGACGGCGTACTTCAGCGTGTGCGGGACCGGCGTCTCCTGCCGGTTGCCGTCGAGCATCATCGCGATCTTGTGGTCGAAGGCGAACGCGTTCCACGCGAAGCGGCCGCCCGGCTTCAGCGACGCCGCGACGCGCTCGAACGTCCGGCGCCGGTCGGCCCACGTCGGCAGGTGGAGCAGCGAGCGGAAGGGGCAGTAGATGAGCGCCGCCGGCTCGTCGAGTGAGAGCTCGCTCATGTCGCCCACCCGCAGGTCGAGGTCGGCGCCCGTTTCGCGCGCCTGGTCGAGCATCGCCGGGGACGCGTCGATCCCGATCACGCGCCGGCCCGTTTCGCGCGCCACGGCCGCGGCGACGCGGCCCGTCCCCACTGCGAGCTCGACGATCGGGCCGTCTGCGTCCTTCGCCAGCCCGACGTAGAACGGCACGTCCTGGGTCATGTCGTTCGACCAGCGGTCGTAGATCGCGGCGAAGGGCTCGTAGGCGCTCACGGCCGCATTCTCGTCTACAGTCGCCGCCGTGGACGTCGAGGCGCTCGAACGCGAGGCGCTCGCCGCGATCGCCGAGGCGCGCTCCGCGGACGAGCTCGAAGACGTGCGCGTCCGCTCGCTCGGGCGTAAGAGCCCCCTGAAGCTCGCGCTGCGCGAGGTGCGCGAACGCGAGAGCGGGATGGCGCTGAACGCCGTCCGGGAGCGGGTCGAGCAGGCCCTGGCCTCGCGGCAGGCCGAGCTGGCGAAGCCGTCCGAGGACCCGACCTTCGACCCGACGCTCCCCGGCGACGAGCTCCCGCGCGGCTCGTACCACCTGATCACGCAGCTCCGCCGCCGGATCGAGGACGTCTTCGTCGGGATGGGCTACGAGATCTTCGACGGGCTGGAGGTGGACACGGTCGAGAACAACTTCGACGCGCTGAACACCCCAGAGGCGCACCCGTCGAGGGACCCGCGCGACACCTTCTACCTCGACGACAAGACGGTCCTTCGCACACATACGTCGCCGTCGCAGATCCGGGCGATGCGCGCGACGGAGCCGCCCGTCTACATCGCCTCGCTCGGGCGCGTCTACCGCCGTGACACGCTCGACGCGACGCACACGCCGATCTTCCACCAGGTCGAAGCGCTCGCCGTCGACCGCGACGTCACGCTCGCCGACCTGCGCGGGACGATGCGCGCGTTCGCCGAGGCGATCTTCGGCGGCACGCGCGAGATCCGGATGCGGACGAGCGTCTTTCCGTTCACGGAGCCGTCGGTCGAGTTCGACATGACCTGCTACCTCTGCGACGGCGCCGGCTGCGCGGTCTGCAAGCACTCCGGGTGGATCGAGATGGGCGGAGCCGGCGAAGTCGACCCGAACGTGCTCGCCGGCGTCGGCTACGACCCAAACGAGTGGCAGGGCTTCGCGTGGGGACTCGGGATCGACCGGATCGCGTTCGCGCGGCACGGCGTGCCGGACCTGCGCCTGTTCTGGGAAAACGACGTCCGCTTCCTCTCACAGTTCTAGCGCATGAAGGTTCCTGTCTCCTGGCTCCGCGAGTACGTCGACTTCGGGCTTCCGCTCGAGGACCTCGCGCGCAAGCTCGTCTTCACGAGCTGCGAGGTCGACCGGATCATTCCGCGCGGCGTTCCGGACGTGGACGGCAACCTCGGCAAGTTCCTCGTCGGCAAGGTGCTGGAGGCCGGCAAGCACCCGAACGCTGACCGGCTGCAGCTCTGCCAGGTCGACGTGGGGGAAGGCGAGCCGAGGCAGATCGTGTGCGGAGCGTGGAACTTCGGGGCGGGGGCGACCGTTGCCGTCGCGCTGCCGGGCGCGCTCCTGCCGGGCGCCGAGCAGCCGCTCGGCGAGGCGAAGCTCCGCGGCGAGCTCTCGCGCGGGATGATCCTCTCCGAGCGCGAGGTCGACCTCGGCGCCGACCACAGCGGGATCATGGTCCTGGCGGACGGGCTCGAGCCGGGAACGCCCCTCGCCGACGTCCTCCCGCTGACCGACGACGTGCTCGACATCGAGACCGGTTTCAACCGCCCCGATCTCGCGTCGATCTACGGCATCGCGCGGGAGGTCGCCGCCGTCACCGGCGGGGAGCTCGCGCCGCCGCCCGGGCGCGACCCGGACGGAGGTGCGGAGGAAGAGGTCGACGTCCGTGTCGAGGACTTCGAGGGTTGCCCGCGCTACGTCGGGCGGCTGTTCCGCGGCGCGACCTTGGGCGAGTCTCCGCTCTGGCTCAAGGCGAGGCTGCTCGCAGCAGGCATGCGACCGATCTCCAACGTCGTCGACGTGACGAACTACGTGATGCTCGCGCTCGGGTCGCCGCTGCACGCGTTCGACGTCGCGCGGCTGGACGGTGGGCGGATCGTCGTCCGACGAGCGAAGCAGGGCGAGAAGATGCGAACCCTCGACGGACATGATCGCGAGCTGACGCCCGCAGACCTCGTGATCGCCGACGCGACGCACCCCGTCGCGATCGCCGGGATCATGGGCGGCGAGGAGAGCGAGGTCCGCCCGGAGACGACGGACCTGCTCCTCGAGGCGGCGAACTTCGACCCGCTCACCGTGCTGCGCACGTCACGCCGCCTTCGGCTGCGCACGGAGTCGTCGACGCGCTGGGAAAAGGGCGTCGACCCCTACGCGGCGGAGCAGGCAGCCGTCTACGCGACGCAGCTCCTCGTCGAGCTCGCCGGCGCTCGCTGGACCGGCCACGTCGACGTGCACCAGGGGCTGCCCGAGCGGCCGCGCGTCACGCTCCTGCCCGAGCTCGCCGACCGGCTGAGCGGCATGCACATTCCGGTGGAGGAGCAGATCCAGCGCCTGAGCTCGATCGGGTTCGACGTCGCCGCCGACGGCGTCGAGGTGACCGTGCCCACCTGGCGTGCGCGAGACGTCACCCGCTCCGTCGACCTCGTCGAGGAGGTCGTGCGCTTCCGAATCGAGGACGTGCCCGCGACAATGCCGTCGCGCCCCGCGAAGCCCGCCCAGCTGACGCGCGACCAGCGGCTCCGGCGGCAGGTCGAGGACGTTCTCGTCGGGGCCGGGTTCCACGAGGCGTACACCTGGACGCTGGTACCGCCCGGCGAAGGACGGATCCCGCTGCAGGAGCCGTTCAACGCCGAGCTCGCGTCGCTCCGCGACAACCTCGAGTACTGGCTCGTCGAGTCGGCGCGCCGGAATCGCAACGCCGGTGTCGAGCGGATCGCGCTGTTCGAGCTGGCGCGGGTCTTCCTTCCCGGTGACGGGGAGCTCCCGGAGGAACGCTGGCACGTGGCGGGGATCACGGACGGCGGCTACTTCCGGGCCAAGGGCGCCGTCGAGACGCTCCACCGCGCGCTGCACGCCGAGCCCGACCTCTCGGCGGTGGACGTGCGGGGCCTCGACGAGGGGTTGGGGTACTTCGAGGTCGACCTGGACTCCCTCTTCGAACGCGTGCCGGACGTCGTCCTCTACGAGGACGTGATCACGTACCCCGACGTCAAGCAGGACCTCGCCTTCGTCGTGGACGAGGCGGTGAGCGCCGGTGACCTGATCGCCGAGGCCAAGCGCGCAGCGGGGCCGGAGCTTCGCGAGCTGAGGCCCTTCGACGTCTACCGCGGCGACCAGGCCGGCTCGGGGAAGAAGTCGATCGCTTTCTCCGCGAGCTTCCAGTCGCCGGAGCGAACGCTCACGGACGACGACGCCGCCGGGCTCCGCGAGCGCATCGCGAAGGCCCTGGCGGAGCGCTTCGGCGCCCAGCTCCGCTCCTAGGGCCCAGAGCGCAATCCGCTCCGGGGCCCTCGCCGTAGAGCGGGCATGAGCAGTCGCCGCTTGATCACCGCCGCCGTGTGCGCGCTCGCTTCGCTCGCGTCGCCTGCCGTCGCACAGGCCGAAGACCTGTTCGCGACCGTCGGGCCGGACTTCACGATCAGCCTGCGCAATGCCGCGGGCCTGTCCGTGACGCAGCTCGATCCCGGCCCCTACCGGATCGTCGTCGACGATCGGTCCGACTTTCACAACTTCCACCTGAGCGGTCCCGGGGTCAGCCTCGCCACCGACATCGAGGCGGTCGAGAAGGTGACCTGGGACGTCGTGTTCGTCGAGGGGCGCTACACGTTCGTGTGCGACCCGCACGCGACCCAGATGAAAGGCGCCTTCACGGTCGGCAACCCACCGCCGCTTCCCGTGACGACACGGCTCGTGGCGACGGTCGGCCCGGGCAACACGATCACGCTGACGCGCAACGGCGCCCGGGTGCGCACGCTGACCGCGGGGGCGTACGTGATCGTCGTGCGCGACCGGTCGAAGCGCCACAACTTCCACCTGAAGGGACCGGGTGTGAACCGCAAGACCGTCGTCGGTCGCACGGGCTCGGTCACGTGGAACGTGCGGCTTGGCCCGGGGGCGTTTCGCTACGTGTCGGACCCGCAGGCCAAGCGCCTGCGCGGCTCGTTCATCGTCACGCCCTAAGGCGAAACGGGCGCTATGCCGCCGGGCGGCAACGAGGCCCGTCCCACCAAACCCTCCTAACGGTTGCGCCGCGCGTAGCCGATCAGGCCGGCGCGCGGATCGCCCGACGCGTCGATGTCGGCCTGGCGGTCGAGCTCGGCGTTCAGCTCTGCACCGAAGAGCAGCGCCATCGCCGAGTAGTTGAGCCAGAGCAGCAGGATGATCCCGCCCGCGAGCGAGCCGTAGGTCTTGTCGTACGAGGACGAGAAGCTCGTGTAGAGGGAGAAGAGACCGGACAGCGCGAGCCAGAGGATCGCCCCCACGAGCGAGCCCGGCGTGACCCACGTCCAGTTCCGCTGGTCGACGTTCGGCGCGAGGTAGTAGACGAGCGCGAAGAAGAGCAGCACCCCGCAGAACGCGAGCGGCCAGCGCAGGATGTTCCAGATCCAGTCCCAGGCGCCGCCGAGGTGCGCGCGGCTCGCGATCGCCTCCCCGAGCGGGCCTCCGAAGACGATCAGGACCAACACGCCTGCGAGCGTGAGCCCCGTCGCGAACACCAACACGATCGCGTAGATCCGCACCTTCCAGAACGGGCGCGTCTCGATGCGGTCGTACGCGACGTTGACGGCCCTGATCACGGCGTTCATGGCGCCGCTCGCCGCCCAGACTGCCGCGAACAGCCCGATCACGACGGCGACGGTCGAGCTGGCCTTGTTCCCGGCCGCCGTCTCCTGCGCCAGGTCGATCGCGTCGATCACCGCACCGGGCGCAATCGTGCCGAGGAAGGTCTTCAGGTCCTCGTAGGCGCCGATCAGCCCGAGCAGGCCGACGAGGAGGATCACGCTCGGGAAGAACGCGAGCAGCGAGCCGAACGCGACCTGCTGCGAGAGGCCCATGCAGTCGTCTGCGAGGAACTCCTTCACGGTCCGCTTGAGCGCGGCGAACCACTCGCGGGCGCTCAGGCGGTGCGGGCCGGACGGGACGTGTCCGACGTCGGCGTTGCTCGCGGGGTCAGCCGCGGTCGACAACCCGGAAGCGACCCGCCTGCGCCTTCGTGTCTCCCTCGCGCCCGCGCCGGGCGAGGAGGCGCATCGTCGCGGCGAGCCCGCCTGCGAGCACGAACCCCGTCGCCGCACCGCCGGCGGCGAGCGCCGGGAGCTTTGCGCGGAGCTTCGAAGTCACGTCGGTGACGGCGGACGCGAGCTGCTCGCGCTCCCGCTCGATCTCGCGCCGGACGTCGTCGGTCGTGCGTGGCATCACTCGCTCCTGATCGCGGTCGTAGTCAGCTTGGCCTCCTGGATCGCCTGCTGCGGAACGACCGGCGTGCCCTTCTTGATCGACCTGACGCCGAGCAGCCCGAGCACGGCGACCAGCACGAAGAGGAAGAGGGTGACGATGAGCAGCGCGAGCCAGGTCGCGAGGAAGGTCGCGAGCCCGGCGGCGATCGTCGCGAAGAGGAACCCGAAGGCGAAGACGGCGAAGACGGCCGCCCCGGCCGTGAGACCGATCCCGACGCCGATCGCCGTGAGCTTCTGCTTGAGCTCGAGGGCCGCGAGCTCGAGCTCAAGGCGGACGAGCGCGCTCACGCGCTCGGCGACGGCCTTGACCGCGCCGGCAAGCCCGCGGTGTCCGTTGCTAGAGGCTTGATGTGAATTCGCTGCGCCAGCGGCCGCGAAGCGGCCGCCTTTAGGGGTCTTCGCGCGTCGCGGATCCGCGGGAGCGGATTCGCGACTTGCGCTACTACTAGTCGCGCGGGTGGGCATGGCCCCTCCAGTCGACGACCTTGGCCAGGAAGTAGCCGCCGACGATCGCCCCGCCGAGCACGGCCCAGGGACTCGGGCCCTTGCGCTTCGCCTTCGGCCGCCCGCCGAGCTGTGGGCCGGCCGGCGCACGGCGCGGCTCGCCGGGCTGCTCATTCGTCGGCGCCTCGCCCTTCGCGCGCTTCGCCATCAGACTGGGTTTGAGCTTTCGCAGGAAAGCCGCGTCGTCGGCGAGCTCCTCGAGTTTGTCGGCGCCTCGATCGACGACCTGGTCGGCCTTTGTCGTCATTTCTTCGCCGGAGGCTCCTCGCCCGTTGCGATCCGCCAGATCCGCGAGGCCGCGCGGCGCGACGCCATGGTCGCGGCAGCGGCGAGCGACGCGTACAGACTGGTCCAGAGGAGCTTTCGCAGCATGCCTCACCTCTTTCCGCGCCCCGAACGGGGCAAACGTCGCCTACGGGGTGGGGGCTTCGGGCTCGCGGATCGGGCCGAACGTCGACTCGTAGCCGGTCATGTTCGTGTTCAGCGCCTTCAGCACCTGGAAGAGCAGCGTGACGGGGATGCGAACGCGAGACACCACCCGGACGGGAACCTGGAGCGCAGCGTCCGGATCCTCCGGCTCGCCGACCTGCTGCATCACCCCGAAATCGAGCGTGAACTCGTACGCCGTGTGCCAGACGTTGAGGACGTTCGCGTACGTCCCGCCCTCGAGCTCCGGGGGGACGTCGATCTTCAGCTCGATCGGCCGATCCGGCATCCCCGTGATCCTAGAGCGATAACAATGCAGGCGTATGCAGAGCGAGAGTGTGCTCGGGAAGGCGGAGCGCCAGCGGCTGATCGCGAGCGTCGTCACCCGCAAGCGGATCGGCACGCAGTTCGAGCTGCTCGCCGCGCTCGCGGACGCCGGCTGCCGCGTCACGCAGGCGACGGTCTCGCGCGACCTTCGCGAGCTCGGGCTCGAGAAGGCCCACGACCCGCTTGGCCGACCGCGCTACGTGCTCCCGGAGACCAGGCGCCCGGACCCGCGCGACGCGCTTCGCCGCGTGCTCGGCGAGTTCGGTCGTGTCGTCACGCCGGCGCAAAACATCGTGGTCGTCCATTCCGAGCTCGGCTCGGCGCCGGCAATCGCGCGCGCGCTCGACCGCATCGAGCACGCGCTCGTCGTCGGGACGCTCGCCGGCGACGATACGTGTCTCCTGATCGCGCGCGACGCGAAGGACGCATCGGCGCTCGCGCGCGAGCTCGAGCAGCTCCTCGGTTAGGGCCGGTCGTACTCGTCGAGGGCGTCGAACTCGGCTTTCGTCAGCTCGAGCGTCAACCGGCCCTCGACGATCTCGCCGACCCGCTCTGCAGGCACGTACTTCGGCGTCTTGAGCAACCCGGGATCGACTGCGAGCCCGTCGAAGATGTCCGCGTTCCTGTCGGCGAGCACCTCGTGGACGACGCCGACTTTCTCGCCGTCGCTCGACACGACCTCCCAACCCCGCTCGACGACGAGCCACGCGACGGGATCGGGCATCAGACCGGCCGGCCGTCCACGTACCAGACCGGGCCCTGCGTCGACCACGGCTTCGTGTCGGAGAGCGCGCGGAGGATGTGCACCTCGCCGCGGATGTCTGCACCGTCGAGCCGTTCGAGGCAGCGCCGCACCATGCCGGGCGCCGCGCCGTAACCGAACTTCCGCGCGCAGCGGAAGCGGAACGCGGGTCGCTCGTCGACGCGCGCAGGGTTGATCGGAGCGGCGAGGAGCGCGCCCTGCTCGAGGTTGTCGGTGGAGCGCAGCTCGAGCTCGGCGTAGACGTCGCTCCAGTCCGGAGGCAGCGCCGCAACCTCGACGTCCCAAGCGGCCGCGAGGCTCGCGCGCGGCGCTTCGGGTACGGGCGTCGACAGCGTGCTCGAGACGAGCGCCAGCTCGCCGCCGAGCTGGGCCGCATCGACGCGGCGCAGGCCGCGCAGCACGAGCTCCGGTGTCGCCCGGCGCGACACGACGAAGCGAACGACCCCGTCGTAGTGGCCCGGGTTGAGGGAGAGAAGGAGCGCCGCGGCGCGGCGCGCGGCGGCCTCGTCGGTGAAGCGGACGAGGATGCTGGCCTCCTCCCAGTCCTTCGGCAACTCCTGCAGCAGCGCGCGGAAATCGTCGGCGAGAGCCACGGGCAGGAGCGTACACTGGCGCCCGTGGCGAAAGTCGAGGCGAAGAAAAAAGGCCTGAGCGACGAGCGGCTGCGCGACTTCCTGCGCGAGATGCTGCTCATCCGGCGCTTCGAGGAGAAGGTCGAGGAGCGGTTCAAGGCCGGCGAGCTGCCGGGGTTCCTGCACGTCGCGATCGGCCAGGAGGCCGTCGCGGTTGGCGTCTGCGCCGCGCTGGAGGAGGACGACGTGATCGCCTCGACCCACCGCGCCCACGGACACACGCTCGCCCGAGGCACTTCGCCGAACGCAGTCATGGCCGAGCTCTACGGGAAGCTCGAGGGCTGCTCGCACGGCTACGGGGGCTCGATGCACCTCTACGACGTCGAGCGCGGGAACCTCGGCGCGAACGCCGTCGTGGGCGGCGGGTTGCCTGCGATCACCGGGGCGGCGCTCGCCTTCAAGTTCCGGAAGGAGCCGCGCGTCGCGCTCGCCTTCTTCGGCGACGGCGCGACGAACATCGGGACGTTCCACGAGTCGATGAACCTCGCGCAGCTCTGGAACGTGCCGGCGGTCTTCTGCCTCGAGAACAACTGGTGGGCAGAGTCGACGCCGAACTCGCAGCACTCGCCGATCACGGACTTCACGCAGCGCGCGGTCGCCTACGGCATGCACTCGATCAAGGTCGGCGGCCAGGAGGTCGAGCCGGTCTACGACGCCGCCTCGGAGGCGATCGACCACGCTCGCCGCGGCGACGGGCCGGTGCTGCTCGTCGTCGACACGTATCGCCTCGTCGGCCACTACGTTGGCGACCCGCAGGTCTACCGCCCGAAGGGCGAGCTCCAAAAGCTCCGCGAGACGCAGGACCCGATCACGAAGCTCCGCGGGCGGCTCGGCCTGTCCGACGAGGAGTGGGAGCAACTCGACGGCGAGGTGACGCGCGAGGTCGAGGAGTCGGTCGAGTTCGCGAAGAACGGCACCGACCCCGCCCCCGAGGATGCCCTGAAGAACGTCTATGCCTGAGCTCACCTACAGAGAGGCCGTCCGCGACACGCTCGCAACGGCGATGCGCCAGGACTCCGACGTCTTCCTGATGGGCGAGGACATCGCGGAGATGGGCGGCTCGATGGGCGTGACGCACGGGCTCGTCGACGAGTTCGGCCCGGAGCGCGTGCGCAACACGCCGATCTCGGAGATAGCGATCGTCGGCGCAGGCATCGGCGCCGCGATGCAGGGGATGCGACCCGTCGTGGAGATCATGTACGAGGACTTCCTGACGCTCTCGACGGAGCAGATCGTCAACCAGGCTGCGAAGCACCGCTACATGTCTGGCGGCCAGCTGAAAGTGCCGCTGACGATCCGCACTCAGGGCGGCGCCGGCTGGTCCCCGGGCGCGCAGCATGCGCAGCAGCTCGAGGCCTGGTTCGTGCACATCCCCGGCCTGAAGGTGATCTTTCCGTCGACGCCGACGGACGTGCGCGGGATGCTCTGGTCGGCGATCTACGACGACAACCCCGTGATCGTCTTCGAGCACCGGCTGCTCTACCCGGTGAAGGAGGACGTGCCGGAGAAGCTCGAGCCGATCCTGTTCGGCGAGGCGCGCGTGGTGCGCGAGGGCGAGGACGTGACGGTCATCGCCACGGGCCCGATGGTGCACCGCTCGCTGGAAGCCGCCGAGGAGGCCGGGCGCAACGGCGTCTCGGTCGAGGTGATCGACCCGCGTTCGCTGCAGCCGCTCGACGAGGAGACGCTCGTCACGTCGGTGAAGAAGACGAACCGCTGCGTCGTCACGCACGAGGCGGTGACGCGAATGGGCTTCGGCGCCGAGGTTGCCTCTGTGATCCAGTACCAGGCGTTCGACTGGCTCGACGCGCCGATCGAGCGGGTCGGGGCGAAGTTCGCGCCGCTCGCGTTCGCGCCCGTGATGGAGCAGTTCCTCATCCCTGACAGCGAGGACGTGCTGGAGGGCATCTACCGCACCGTCGGGAGAAAGAGAAATGGCGACTGAGATCAAGCTCCCGCGGCTCGGCCAGGGCATGGAGTCGGGGACGATCGTCAAGTGGCTGAAGAGCGAAGGCGACGCCGTCAAGAAGGGCGAGCCGCTCTACGAGCTCGACACCGACAAGGTCACGCAGGAGGTCGAGGCGGACGCGACGGGTGTGCTGCTGAAGATCGCCGTGCAGGAGGGTGAGGTGCCGGTCGGGCAAACGGTCGCCGTGATCGGCGAGCAGGGTGAAGTAGTCGCGGTCGAAGCTGGCGCTTCGCCCGCGAAGGAAGAGCCGCAGACCGAGGGCTCGCGCGGCCCCGCTCGGGACAGTGAGCGCGAGCGTGGACGGCAGGCTTCAGCCGATAACGGTCCTCCGCCGGCGACGCAAAGCGTCGACGGCGGACGAATCAAGGCGTCGCCGCTGGCGCGCCGGATCGCGCGCGAGCGTGGGGTCGACCTCGCGGCGCTGCGCGGCACCGGCCCTGACGGCCGGATCGTCGCCGAGGACGTCGAGCGGGCGGAGGCGTCGCCTGCGCCTGCCGGCGCGGCGGCGCTCGTGGGCGAGGTCGAGCTCGTTCCGCTGACGTCGATCCGCCGAACGATCGCGCGCCGGCTGACCGAAGCCTGGACGGTGCCCGTCTTCCAGCTGACGATCGACGTCGAGATGACGCGGGCCCTCGCGCTCCGCGAGCAACTCGTCGAGCGGAAGGGCGACGGGGCGAAGCCGACCCTCTCCGACGTGCTGACGAAGATCTCTGCGAGCGCGCTGATGCGGACTCGCGCCGTCAACGCGCACTACGGCGAGGACGGGATCAAGCGCTTCCCGACCGCGAACGTCGGGATCGCGGTCGCGGCGCCGCAGGGCCTCGTGGTGCCGGTGATCCAGCGCGCGGAGTCGCTCTCGATCCAGGAGATCGCGACCGCACGAGCCGAGCTCGTCGGTCGCGCCCGCGACAACAAGCTGCGGCAGGGCGACCTCGACGGTGGGACGTTCACGATCTCGAACCTCGGCATGTTCGGCGTGCAGCAGTTCATCGCGGTGCTGAACCCGCCGCAGGCCGCGATCCTGGCGGTCGGCGCGGTCGAGGAGCGTCCGGTCGCGCTCGGCGGTGAGGTCGTCGTTCGCCCGATGATGACGGTGACGCTCACCTGCGACCACCGCACCGTCGACGGCGCCGACGGGGCGCGGTTCCTCGAAGACGTGAAGGCGTTCCTCGAAGAGCCGGGCCTCGCGCTGTGACGATCTGGTACTCGGTCCGCGACCTCGACGCGGCGCGGCGCTTCTACCGAGAACGGCTGGGCTTCACCGAGCTGATGTTCGACGCGGCCGACGGCTGGTCGAAGCTCGAGCGGAACGGCATGGAGATCGCGCTGACGACCGGCGAGCCCGAGCAGGGTGGAGTCGCGCACGTCGAGGTCGACGACGTCAAGGCCGAGGCTGCTCGTCTGCGGGCTGAGGGGGTCGAAGTCGGCGTCGTGGTCGAGCTGCACGGCGAGATGCGCCTGCTCGAGGTCGTCGACCCCGACGGCAACCGCGTCGAGCTCGGCCAGGACGTCTCCAAAGGCTCGTGACGTGATCCGGGAGGGCGGTCAGCAGGACGTCCGCTTCCTGCGCGACATGCTGCGCCACGCCTACTACTGGCGCTCGCGCGACACCGAGTTCCCGATCACCCGCTACGTGAACGCGTGGGGCCGCGACGGCGACCGCGCCCTGATCGCGCTCGACGACTTCCACGAGGTCGGGGCGGCCTGGTATCGCCTCTACAGCGAGCGGGAGCCCGGCTTCGGCTTCGTCGACGCGGAGACGCCCGAGCTGACGATCGGCGTCGTCCCGTCGCGCCGCGGGAAGGGGATCGGCTCCTCGCTCCTGGACGCCCTACTCGAGCAGGCCCGGGGGGACGGGTTCGAGCGGATCAGCCTGTCCGTCGAGAAGACGAACCCCGCCGTCCACCTCTACGAGAGCCGCGGCTTCCGGACCGTCCAGGGCGACGGCGACCTCCTGATGGTGGCGGAGCTCGGCCAGACGTAGCGTCCAGGGTAGTAGGTATTTTTTCCATACCTACTAGTCGAGGAGCGATTTCGTGAAGCTGCTGTTGATCCCGCTGGAGGACTCCGTCGTCTTCCCGCATATGACCGTCACGCTGACGGTCGACACCGCCGACGAGGAGCGCGTGCTGCTCGTCCCGAACCACCAGAACGAATACGCGTCCGTCGGCACCGTCGCCGAGGTCGTCGAGTCGGTCCGGCTGCCTGGGGGCGGCCGCGCGGTCGTTTTGAACGGCCTCCATCGCGGCGTGCTGGGCGCGGCCGAGAGCGACCCGCGCGGTCGGCTGCGCGTCGAGGTCGAGGAGCACCCGGACTCCGAGGAATGGGACGCGAAGCTGCGCGAGCTCGGAACCGAGTACCGCGCGATCGTCGAGGAGATCCTCGACCACCGCGGCGACGACGGCCGCGTGGCGGCCTTCCTGCGCGCGATCGGCGATCCCGGAGCGCTCGCGGACACGGTCGGCTACTCGCCGGACGTCTCGTTCGAGCAGAAGCTCCGCCTGCTCGAGACCCTGGACCTCCGCGAGCGGCTCGAGCTCGCGACCGAGCTCCAGCGCGAGGTGCTCGCCACGCTGCAGGTGCGACAGCGCATCCGCGAGGACGTCGAGGAAGGCGCGCAGAAGCAACAGCGCGAGTACATCCTGCGGCGCCAGATGGACTCGATCCGCAAGGAGCTCGGCGACGAAGACGCTTCCGTGATCGAGGAGTACCGGCAGAAGCTCGAGGAGCTCGACCTGCCCGAGCACGTGCGCGAGCAGGCAGAGCGAGAGCTCTCCCGCTTTGAGCGCATGGGTGAGCAGGGCCCCGAGTCGCAGATGATCCGCACGTACCTCGACTGGCTCTTCTCCGTGCCGTGGGGCAAGACGTCCGAGGAGCGGCTCGATCCCAAGCACGCGCGCGAGGTGCTCGACACCGACCACCACGGGCTGAAGGACGTCAAGGACCGCATCGTCGAGTACCTCGCCGTCCGCAAGCTGCGCGAGGAGCGCGGGATCGAAGAGGACAAGCGCTCCGGCGCGATCCTCACGCTGATCGGGCCGCCCGGCACGGGCAAGACCTCGATCGGCGAGTCGGTCGCGCGCGCGCTCAACCGCGAGTTCGTCCGGATGTCGCTCGGCGGCGTTCGCGACGAGGCGGAGATCCGCGGCCACCGGCGCACCTACATCGGCGCGCTTCCTGGTCGTCTCGTGCTTGCGTTGCGAGACGCCGGGACGATGAACCCGGTGATCCTGCTCGACGAGGTCGACAAGGTCGGTGCCGACTGGCGCGGCGACCCCTCGGCCGCGCTGCTCGAGGTGCTCGACCCGGCGCAGAACCACTCGTTCCGCGACCACTACCTCGACGTCGAGCTCGATCTCTCGCAGGTCGTGTTCATCGCGACCGCGAACATCGCGGACACGATTCCGCAGGCGCTGCTCGACCGCATGGAAGTGATCCGCTTCGACGGCTACACGGTCGACGAGAAGGTCGCGATCGCGAGGGGCTACCTGTGGCCGCGCCAGCGCGACCGGAACGGTCTGCGCGAGGACGAGGTCTCGATCGACGACGTGACCCTCCGAACAGTCGTGAGCGAGTACACGCGGGAGGCCGGCGTGCGCCAGCTCGAGCGCGAGCTCGGCAAGGCGCTGCGCAAGACCGCGACGAAGATCGTCGCCGAAGAGGTGGAGGCACCCGTCGTCGTCGACGTCGACGTGGTGCGCGACGCGCTCGGGCGGCAGCGCTTCTACCAGGAGGCCGCCGACCGCACCGCCGTTCCGGGGGTCTCGACGGGGCTCGCGGTCACCGGCACCGGCGGCGACATCCTCTTCATCGAGGCGACGCGCATGAAGGGCGACGGGAAGCTCGTGCTGACCGGCCAGCTCGGCGACGTGATGAAAGAGTCCGCGCAGATCGCGCTCTCCTACATCCGCTCGCACGCGTCGGAGCTCGGGATCGAGGAGTCCGCGTTCGACGACACGACGTTCCACGTGCACGTCCCCGCGGGGGCGATCCCCAAGGACGGGCCGAGCGCAGGCATCGCGATCACGACCGCGCTCGCGTCGCTCCTCTCGGGGCGTCCCGTGAAGCACACCGTGGGGATGACGGGCGAGGTCACGTTGCAGGGACGCGTGCTGCCGATCGGCGGCTTGAAGCAGAAGGCGCTTGCCGCACACGCCGCGGGGCTGCAGGACGTGATCGTCCCCGAGCGGAACCGCGCAGACCTCGACGACGTCCCGGAGGACGTGCGCGAGGAGCTGTCATTCCATCCGGTGATGACGCTCGGCGAGGTGCTCGAGCTGGCGCTCGAGCCCGAGGCCGCTCCCCGTGCAGTCGCCGCGTAGCAGCACCCCGCTTCCCGAGGAGGTCGCCCGCGCGGCGGACCTCCTCGGGCGGCGCTGGGTGCTCGCGATCGTCTACGCCTCGCACGGGGGCGCGATCCGCTTCAACGAGTTCAAGCGCACGCTCGTCGGCATCACGCCGAGGACGCTTGCGCAGCGCCTCGAGGAGCTGGAGGAAGCCGGGATCCTCGAGCGCCTCGTGCTCGACGGCCGACCGCCGCGCGTCGAGTACCGCCTGACCGACGCGGGCCGCCGCCTCCGCGCCCTCGTGCGTGCGCTCGACCACTGCGCCGGCGACCTCTGCGGCGGGCGCTGACCCGCCGATACGATCTCGCCCGTGGAGTGTGACGTCGCAGTTCTCGGAGGCGGCCCCGGTGGCTACACCGCCGCGATTCGCGCCGCGCAGCTCGGCGCGAAAGCCGTCTGTATCGAGAAGGAGCCCGAGCTCGGCGGCACCTGTCTCCGCGTCGGGTGCATCCCGACGAAGGC